>CAZXJW010000198.1:1095-6489 GCA_964641005.1 uncultured Rhodocyclaceae bacterium | reverse complement strand
CCCGTCCTGCCCGCTCGACGCTTTCTTCCTTCTCGAATCTCTGGTGGAGGGGGAAGGATTCGAACCTTCGAAGGCAGAGCCGTCAGATTTACAGTCTGATCCCTTTGACCGCTCGGGAACCCCTCCGGCGAAACCCGCGATTATCGGTATTGAGGCCTTGACTGTCAAAGCCTTCCCGGACGCAGCCGTCCGGGAAGGCGGGCCCGTCAGATGGCCGGGTTGGTGTAGCGGAAGTGCAACTCGTCGATGGCGGCCAGCAGGTCGGGCGACAGCGTGACCCTGGCGCTGGCCACGCTCTCCCGCAACTGCGCATCGGTAGTGGCACCGATGATATTGGATCCAACGAAGAAGCGGCTGTTAACGAAAGCGAGCGCTAACGTGGCCGGGCTCATGCCCGCCTCCCGCGCCAGCGCCGCATAGGCGGCCGAGGCTGCCGGCACGTTCGGCTTCTGGTAACGCTGCCCGAAGGGCGGGTAGAGCGTGAGCCGCGCACCGGGTGGCTGGGCGCCATCCAGGTACTTGCCGGTGAGATGGCCGAAGGCCAGCGGGCTGTAGGCCAGCAGCGGCACGTCCTCGTGGCGCGCCACCTCGGCCAGCGGCCCCTCGAAGGCCCGGTTCAGCAGGTTGTAGGCATTCTGGATGGACACCACCCGCGGCAGGCCGGTCTTCCGGGCGACCCGCAGGAATTCCATGACACCCCAGGGGGTTTCATTGGACAGGCCGATGCAGCGCACCTTGCCCGCCTTCACCTGTTCCCCGAGCGCCTCGAGCTGTTCCTCGATGGACGTGGCCGGCCGTTCCTGGGTCGGGTCGTAGTGCACCTTGCCGAACGAGGGCACGTAGCGCTCGGGCCAGTGGATCTGGTACAGGTCGATGTAGTCGGTGCGCAGGCGCCGGAGGCTGCCCTCGACCGCGGCCGCCACGTTGGCGCGCGTGAGCGCCAGTTCGCCATTGCGGATCCAGCCGAAGCCCCGGCCGGGCGGGGTGATCTTGGTGGCCACGACCACCCGGTCGCGCGCCTGCCTTGCGAGCCAGCTCCCCAGGTAGGACTCGGTGCGTCCCTGGGTCTCGCCCTTCGGCGGCACGGGATACATCTCCGCCGCGTCGATGAAGTTGATGCCCTGCGACAGCGCGTAGTCGAGCTGTGCGTGGGCGTCGGCTTCCGTGTTCTGGTCGCCCCAGGTCATGGTGCCGAGGCAGATCTGCGAGACCTGGAGGTCGCTGCCCCCGAGGCGGTTCATGCGCATTGCGTGGTTCCTCCTGCGGTGATGCGGACTGCGGCGCGCTCAGCGCACCGCCGCGACGAATTCGATCTCCACGGGCGTGCCGCGCGGCAGTTCGGCCACGCCCACGGCCGAGCGGGCATGGCGGCCGGCTTCGCCGAAGACCTCCTGCAGCAGCCGGGAGGCGCGGTCGATCACCTTCGGCTGGTCGCGGAATCCGGGCGCCGAGGCGACGAAGCCGGTCAGCTTCACGAAGCGCTCGATGCGCTCCAGGTCGCCGAGCGCGCCCTGAAGCTGTGCGAGCGCCTGCAGCACGCACAGCCGCGCGGCGTCCCCGGCCTGCTCCACGCTGACCTCCGCCCCCACCAGCCCGGTGCACGGCAGCTTCCCGTCCACCCAGGGCAACTGGCCGCTCACCCATGCCAGTCCGCCGTGCACCACCACCGGCACGTAGGCGAAGGCGGGCACCGGCGCCGCCGGCAGGACGAGGCCCAGCTCGGCCAGCCTCCGGGCGATCACGCCAGCGTCTCCGCGGGCGGCATGCTTCTTGCGGTTCCTGGGGTGAAGGAAGTCATCCGAGTCAACTCCTCGAGGAGGTCAGGGCCATGCTCGTCGTGTACAGCAGCTCGAACTACCACGTGGTGGAGTATCCCGGCGGCGGCTACGAACTGATCAAGCGCCATCCGGCAGCGCTCACCTTCATGCGCGGCGATCTCGCCAGCGCCTTCCGGCAGCAGCTCACCGACGCCATCGCCGAGGACGACTCCACCGACTCCATCGACGAGTTCCTGGCGGGCTTCGATCCGCTGCTCACGCAGCCGGCCGTCTACCACTGACCGGCCGGCGCGGCGCCCGCCCCGCCCGGGGCGGGCAGCCTGCCCGCTACTTCGCCGCCACCGCCGCGGGCGGTTGCACCACCATCTCGGTGAACGGCCACACGTAGGCCTGCAGCATCACGAACACGCCGATGAGCGCGGCAAGCGCGATGGAGTGCCAGAACACGTAGCGCAGGATCACGCCCTCCTTGCCCACGTAGTTGGTGGCGATGGAGGCCACCACGATGCTCTGGGCGTCGATCATCTTGCCCATCACGCCGCCGGAGCTGTTGGCCGCCGCCATGAGTTCGGGCGACAGGCCGAGCTTGTTGGCGGTGATCTGCTGCTGGCTGCCGAACAGCGCGTTGGACGCCGCGTCCGTGCCGGTGAGCGCCACGCCGATCCAGCCGATCAGGGTGCCGAAGAACGGGTAGAGCCAGCCGGTGTTGGCGAGCGCGAGGCCCAGGGTGGCATCCATGCCCGAGTAGCGCGTCGTGTAGCCCAGCGCCAGCATGGCCACGATGGTGAGGATCGAGTACTTCATGACGCCGACGGTCTCGAACCACGCCGAGGCCATCTCGCGCGCCTTGAAGCCCATGACCTTGCCCGCGATGATCGCGGCGATCAGGATCCCGGTGCCGGTGGCGGACAGGATGCCGATGTTGAGGATCGCCTTCTCGGTGTGCGGATGCGCCACCGCGGGGGCCACCCGCTGCACCATGTTGTGCAGCCCGGGAATCTCCCACTTCCAGAAGGTGATGCCCGGGATGTTCAGGATGTTCGCCTTGATCCAGGGGATGCCCCACAGCGCGAGCACCACGGTGAGGATCACCCAGGGCGTCCAGGCCTTGATCACCATCTCGCGGCTGTGGCCGTGGTCGGCCGCGGCCGCCTGGCCGAAGGGCACCAGACTGCCGGCGCTGCCGTCGGCGGCGGTCATCACGTGGGTGGGCTTCCACTTGGTGAGGAACCACGCCACCGCCACCATGGAGATCATGGCCGAGAGCATGTCCACCAGCCACGGGCCGTGGAAGTTGGAGATCAGGAACTGGGGGATGGCGAAGCTCACCCCCGCCACCAGGATCGCCGGCCAAACCGCCATGGCGTTGCGCCAGCCACAGAACGTGATCACCAGCCAGAAGGGCACGATCACGGAGAAGAACGGCAGCTGGCGTCCCACCATGGCCGAGAGCGTGAGCAGGTACTCGTCGGTGTTCTGGGTGACGCTGTTGAGCACGATGATGGGCGTGCCCAGGCCGCCGTAGGCCACCGGCGCGGTGTTGGCGATGAGCGACAGGCCCGAGGCCGCCAGCGGGGAGAAGCCCAGCCCGATGAGGATGGCTCCGGTGACCGCCACCGGCGTCCCGCCGCCGGCAGCACCCTCGAAGAAGGCGCCGAAGCAGAACGCGATCAGCACCAGCTGCAGGCGCCGATCGTTGGAGATCCCGCCGATCGAGTCCTGGAGGATCTTGAACAGTCCCGCCTTGAGCGTGAGGCGGTACATGAAGATCAGGTTGATGATGATCCAGACGATCCCGATCAGCCCGAACAGGCCGCCGAACATGGCGGCCCGGCCGGCCATGTCCACGGGCATGCCCACGACCAGGATCGCGATTGCCAGCGCCGAGACGAGGCCGGCCACGGCCGCGATGTGCGCCTTGATGTGGAAGACCCCCAGCCCTCCCAGCAGCACGATCACGGGGATCGCGCACACCAGCGTGGAAAGGATCATGCTGCCCAGCGGGTCGTAGACCTGGGACCACGGTTCCATCGACTTCCCCTCCCGATGATTTTCGTTCTTGTGGCCGGGTTGCGGGCGGACCGCCCCGGCTCTGGGGCGGGAGTATAGCCGCGCAACCCTGCGGTCCGTGGGACAATCGCGGCCCTCGCCGGCGCCCGCCGCGCCCTTCGCCTCCCGCCCGTGCCAGAAACCTCCCACGCCTCCACCGGCCGCGGCAGCGCCGCCGCCGCGCTCGCGCTGCTGTCGCTCATCTGGGGCTACAACTGGGTGGTGATGAAGGCCAGCCTTCGCGACGCCTCTCCCACCGACTCGGCCGCCTGGCGCTTCCTGCTGGCCTCCATCGCGCTGCTGCCGGTGCTGCGCTGGCTCGGCCACGGCCTGCGCGTGCCGCGCGGCGAATGGTGGCTCGCCGCCACGCTGGCCGTCATGCTCGCCGCCAACTTCACGGGCACGCTCTGGGGCCTGAAGCTCGGCGGCACCGGCAAGGTGGCCGTGCTCTGCTACACCATGCCCTTCTGGACCGTGCTGTTCGCCCGCATGTTCCTGCGCGAGCGCATGCGCATCCAGCAGTGGATCGCCATCGCGCTCGCGGCCGTGGGGCTGGTGGTGCTGGTGGACCCGCTTCACCTGGGCGGGCTCGCGCCCAGCCTGCTCGCGCTGCTCGCGGGCTGCTCCTGGGGCGCGAGCGTGGTGCTGGTGAAGAGCACCCAGGGACGCACGCGCTCGGACCTGCTCACGCTCACCTTCTGGCAGATGCTGCTGTGCTCCCTGCTGCTGTTCGCGGCGAGTCACGCCTTCGGCACGCCGCCCGTGCGCTGGACCCCGCTGTTCGCGGCCACGCTGTTCTACATGTCGGTGCTGGCCTCGGCCGTGGCCTGGATCCTGTTCTACTTCGCCCTGAAGCGCCTGCCCGCCGGCATCGCCAGCATGGGCACGCTCGCCACGCCGGTGATCGGCGTGGCCGCCGCCTGGCTGCAGTTCGGCGAGCGCCCCAGCGCGATGGAGGGCAGCGGCATGGCGCTGATCTGCGCAGGCCTGCTGCTGCTCGCGCTGCCGCCGGAGTGGCTCGGCCGATCCACCCCTGCCTCGCGGGGGTGAAGGCCCCCGGGGCAGGGCCCCGGCCATGGCCGCAGGCGTAACATCGCCCGGACGGCCGCTTCGACGGCCGCGAACCCGGGAGGAGAACATGATCCACGTCGTCGCCCGCGCCTGCGCGGTGCTGCTGCTGGCCGCCGCGTCCGCGGTCCAGGCCCAGAACATCCGCATCGGCTTCATCGATCCGCTCTCCGGACCCTTCGCCAATGTCGGCGAGTCCGAGCTGCGCCACTTCCAGCTCGTGGCCGACATGATCAACGCCCGCGGCGGGGTGCTCGGGCGCAAGCTCGAGATCGTGCCCTTCGACAACAAGTCCAGCCCGCAGGACTCGGTGCTGCAGCTCAAGTCCGCCATCGACCAGGGCATCCAGTACGTCACCCAGGGCAACGGCTCGAACGTGGCGCATGCGCTGGTGGACACGCTCGCCAAGCACAACGCCCGCAACCCGGGCCAGGCGGTGCTCTACCTCAACTACGCGGCGGTGGACCCGGCGCTCACCAACGAGAAGTGCAGCTTCTGG
>CAZXJW010000198.1:0-1085 GCA_964641005.1 uncultured Rhodocyclaceae bacterium | reverse complement strand
GGATGTCGTCGTCCTGCGCCTTCATGCGGTTCTCCGACGTGATGGCCGCGGACAAGTCGCTCTCGAAGGTCTACCTCCTCAACCAGGACTACGCCTTCGGCCAGGCCGTCTCGCGCGCCGGCCGCGCGATGCTCGCCGCCAAGCGCCCCGATATCCAGATCGTGGGCGACGACCTGCACCCGCTGGGCAAGGTGAAGGACTTCGCGCCCTACATCGCCAAGATCAACGCCTCGGGCGCCCAGGCCGTGATCACCGGCAACTGGGGCAACGACCTGGCGCTGCTGGTGAAGGCCGGCAAGGAGGCCGGGCTCAAGGTGGAGTACTTCACCTACTACGGCGGCATCGTGGGCACGCCCCCGGCCATCGGCGAGTCCGGAGTGGGCCACGTGCGCCAGGTGAGCTTCTGGGCGCCCAACGTGGGCACGCCCCACGCGGCGAAGATGAACGCGGCCTATCGCGAGCGCTACAGGACGGCGCCGGACGACTACTGGTTCAACGGACCGGTGACGGTGCTGGAGATGCTCGCCCGCGCCATGGAGCAGGCGAAGTCCTCCGACCCGCTGCCCGTGGCGCGCGCGCTCGAGGGCATGAAGTTCCAGGGCGACACGGGCGAGGTCTCCATGCGCGCCGACAACCACCAGCTGCTGCAGCCGCTGTTCGTGTCCACCTTCGCCAAGGTGGACGGCAAGGCGGTGAAGTTCGACAACGACCGCACCGGCTTCGGCTTCCGCGTGGACCGGCGCGTCGAGGCGAAGGACACGGCCCTGCCCACCACCTGCAGGATGGAGCGGCCCTAGGCGGACGCGGCGCCGCGCGGCGGGGCCGGTGCCTCGAGGCTCTGCGCCACGCGGCGCGCCTCGTCGGCCAGCGCCTCGGCCTCGGCGACGGTCTGCGAGGCCGGATCGAATCGCCAGCGCGCGTGACGCGCGGCGAGTCGCGCGAGCGCCTCGCGATGGGCCGGCAGCGGCAGGTCCGCGAGCCAGCGGCGCACCGGCTCGCCGGGCGGGCGCTCGAAGCCCAGCCGCGCCAGACGCTCGAACAGCGGCTCGATGGGCGAGACGTCCGCGGGCGCGCCATCGCCAGCC
>CAZXJW010000197.1:0-6501 GCA_964641005.1 uncultured Rhodocyclaceae bacterium | reverse complement strand
GCGCTCCAATACCGAGCGCTTCGGCCTGGATCGCGCCGTGTCGGAAGACACGCTGCGCGAGGCTCTCGCCACGATCGCGGCGGACCTGTCCCGGCTGGACGGGCGCGCGGCACCCGATGCCCTGGCGGCCATGGGCGGTGCGGTCACCAACATGGCCGCGGTGCGCCACGGCCTCGCCACGTATGATCCGGACGTGGTCCAGGCCACCGTGCTCGATCGCGCCGAGATCGACCGGCAGATCGAGATGTACCGGACCCGGGATGCCGACGCGCGGCGGCTCATCGTCGGTCTGCAACCCGGGCGCGCCGAAGTGATCCTCGCCGGTGCCTGCATCGTTCGCACCGTGATGGACAAGCTCGGCAAGCGGGACCTCGCGGTCAGCGACCGCGGGTTGCGCCATGGCGTGCTGGCCGGGCGCTTCGGCCTCTGAGATTGCACTCCCGGTGCGACATGCCCACCCGGGAAGCTCGCCACGAAGGAACCTGGATGACCACACGCACCGCGAACAAGACCACGAAGCCCGCAGGATCCACCCGGAAGCCGTCGCCCGCCCCGAAGGCGACGCCGCGAAGGGCCGCCCAGGCCCGTGCACCCGCCGCCCCGAAGCCACTCTCGCCCGAGCAGCTCGCCACCATCATGCGGCTGGGAAAGAACGCCAACAGCGTCGAGCTGAAGCTCTCCATCCCGCTGAGCAGCCAGCGCGCAGCCCTCGAGGGCATCGGCCTCGACCCCGTGGAGGCCCAGCCGCGCCAGGCCTACTTCTTCGACACCCCCGACCTCGCGCTGAACCGGGCCGGGGTCGTGGTGCGGGCACGACGCATCCAGGGCGGACGCGCCGACACGGTGATCAAGATCCGGCCGGTGGACCCGACGTCGCTCGATCCCGACCTGCGCCGCTCCGCGGCGTTCAAGGTCGAGATCGACCTGATGCCGGGCGGCTTCGTGTGCTCGGGCTCGTTCAAGGGCGTGTGCACCGGCCAGGAAGTGCTCGACGTGTCAGCGGGAACCCTGCCGCTCTCGAAGATCTTCTCCAAGGAGCAGCGGGCGTTCTTCCGGGAGCACGCCCCCGAGGGCGTCACGCTCGACCAGCTGGTCATCCTGGGCCCCACCTTCCTGCTGAAGGCCAAGCACCACTCGAAGGCCTTCGGCCGCCCGATCACGGTCGAGCTGTGGCTCTATCCCGATGGCGCGCGCATCCTCGAGGTCTCCACCAAGTGCCTCCCGGAGGAAGCCTTCCAGGTCGTGGGCGAGTTCAAGGCCTACCTGAGCGAGCGGGGCATCGTCGTGGGCGCCAAGCAGCAGACGAAGACCAAGGCCTCCTTCGAGTTCTTCGGTGCGAAGTTGCGCCAGGCCCGGGGCAGCGCCTGACGGGAGGCAACGGACCCTGTTCAGCGCTCCAGCCGAGCGCGGACCATGTCCAGCACGCCGTCGGCGCCCTGCTCCACCATGTCGAGCACCCGCTCGAAGCCTTCCGGCCCGCCGTAGTAGGGGTCGGGAACCTCCACCTCCGCAGCACCCGGAACGAAGCTCATGAACAGATCGAGCTGCCCCGGTGCCTCCGGTGGGCGCAGCGCCTGCGCATGGGCGAGGTTGGCGCGGTCCATGGCGAGCAGCAGGTCGAAGCCGTGGAAGTCCTCGCGGGACAGGACTCGCGCCCGCTGGGCGGACAGGTCGTAGCCGCGGCGCGAGGCCGCCGCCACCGAACGCGAGTCGGGTGCGGCGCCCGAATGCCAGGCATGGGTTCCGGCGGAGTCCACGCGCACCCGGTCCGACAGGCCGGCGCGCTCGATGCGATGGCGGAACACGCCCTCCGCCAGCGGCGAGCGGCAGATGTTGCCCATGCAGAAGAACAGCACCCCGAAGGACCGCGGCCCGATCATCGCCCCCGGCCGGCCATGCGGGCCGGCGCAGCAGCCGGCGCCGGCAGACCGCCGTCCTCGGGTCCGAACAGCCGCGCCTTGAGCGAGCGCAGCTCGTCGCGCAGCGCGGCGGCGCGCTCGAACTCGAGATTGCGCGCGTGCTCGAGCATCTGCTTCTCCACGCGCTTGATCTCCTTGGCCAGGTCCTTCTCGTCCATGCTGGCGTAGGCCACCTCGTTCTCGGCGGCCCGCAGCTGGCCGCGCGCGGCCTCGGGGTCGTAGACGCCCTCGATCAGGTCCTTGACGCGCTTGACCACGCTGCGCGGCGTGATGCCGTGCGCCTCGTTCCAGGCGCGCTGCTTGGTACGGCGACGCTCGGTCTCGCCGATGGCGGCGCGCATGGAGTCGGTCATGACGTCGGCGTAGAGGATCGCCGTGCCGTTGAGGTTGCGCGCCGCGCGGCCGATGGTCTGGATGAGCGAGCGCGCGGAGCGCAGGAAGCCTTCCTTGTCGGCATCCAGGATGGCCACCAGCGACACCTCGGGAAGGTCGAGCCCCTCGCGCAGCAGGTTGATGCCCACCAGCACGTCGAACTCGCCCAGCCGCAGGTCGCGGATGATCTCCACCCGCTCCACCGTGTCCACGTCGGAGTGCAGGTAGCGCACGCGCACGCCATGCTCGGACAGGTAGTCGGTGAGGTCCTCGGCCATGCGCTTGGTGAGCGTGGTCACGAGCACCCGTTCGGTGCGCTGCACCCGCAGGCTGATCTCCGACAGCAGGTCGTCCACCTGGGTGGCGGCCGGGCGAACCTCCACCTCCGGGTCCACCAGACCCGTGGGACGTACCACCTGCTCCACCACCTGCTGCTGGTGGCCGGCCTCGTAGTCCGCCGGCGTGGCCGAGACGAAGATGGTCTGGGGCATGAGCGCCTCGAACTCGTCGAAGCGCAGCGGCCGGTTGTCCATGGCGCTGGGCAGCCGGAAGCCGTACTCCACCAGGTTCTCCTTGCGGGCGCGGTCGCCCCGGTACATGCCGCCCACCTGGGGGATGGTCACGTGGCTCTCGTCCACCACCATGATCGCGTCGGGTGGCAGGTAGTCGATGAGCGTGGGAGGAGGCTCGCCTGCCTGGCGCCCGGAGAGGTGGCGCGAGTAGTTCTCGATGCCCTTGCAGAAGCCCAGTTCCGCGAGCATCTCCAGGTCGAAGCGGGTGCGCTGCTCGATGCGCTGGGCCTCCACCAGCTTGCCAGCCTTCACGAACTCGTCGATGCGGCTGCGCAGTTCGACCTTGATGGCCTCCACGGCCCGCAGCGTGGTGCTGCGCGGGGTGACGTAGTGGCTCGACGGGTAGACGGTGAAGCGCGGCACCTTCGACAGGATCTGGCCGGTGAGCGGGTCGAACAGCGACAGCGACTCGACCTCGTCGTCGAACAGCGAGACGCGCAGCGCGGCCTCTGAGTTCTCGGCCGGGAAGATGTCGAGCACGTCGCCGCGCACGCGGAAGGTACCGCGGCGGAAGTCCAGCTCCGAGCGCTCGTACTGCATCTCCGCCAGCCGCTGGATCGCCTGGCGCTGGGGCACCTTCTCGCCCTCGCGCAGGTGCAGGATCATCCCGTGGTAGTCCACCGGGTCGCCGATGCCGTAGATGCACGAAACGGTGGCCACGATCACCACGTCACGGCGCTCGAGCAGCGACTTCGTGGCCGACAGGCGCATCTGCTCGATGTGCTCGTTGATGCTCGAGTCCTTCTCGATGAACAGGTCGCGCGATGGCACGTAGGCCTCGGGCTGGTAGTAGTCGTAGTACGAGACGAAGTACTCGACGGCGTTGTCCGGGAAGAACTCGCGCATCTCGGAGTACAGCTGCGCTGCGAGCGTCTTGTTTGGCGCCATGACGATGGCCGGGCGTCCCATGCGCGCCACCACGTTGGCCATGGTGAAGGTCTTGCCCGATCCCGTGACCCCGAGAAGGGTCTGGAACTTCAGGCCGTGCTTCAGGCCTTCCGCGAGCTTCGCGATCGCCTCGGGCTGGTCCCCTGCCGGCTCGTAGGGCTGGTTCAGCCGGAACGGGCTGTTGGGGAAGGTGACGATCACGATTAGAATCCGCTCCGCGGCCGGGAAGCGATCGAGGATAGCACGCGAGTTCTGCGCGGCGACGCGTGCCCGGCACGTGAGTCGCGCCGGCGGCCCGGCCGACGAACCCCCACGGTCACAGGATCACGAGATGAGCGCATCCCCCTTCGCGGCGGTGGCAATGGCCCCGCGCGATCCCATCCTCGGCGTCACGGAGGCCTTCAACGCCGATCGCAACCCCGCCAAGGTCAATCTCGGCGTGGGTGTCTACTACGACGACGCCGGCAAGGTGCCGCTGCTCGAGTGCGTGCGCCGCGCCGAGCAGCAGCTGGCCGAGGCCGCGTCGCCGCGCGCCTACCTGCCCATCGACGGGCTTGCCGCCTACGACAAGGCGGTCCAGCGGCTCGTGTTCGGGGCCGACAACCCCCTGGTCGCCGCGGGACGCGTGGTCACTGTCCAGGCGCTCGGGGGCACCGGCGGCCTTCGGGTGGGCGCCGACATCCTGCGCCGCGTGGCGCCGGGTGCAGGCGTGTGGATCAGCGACCCGAGCTGGGAGAACCACCGCGCGCTGTTCGAGACCGCCGGCTTCGAGGTCAGGACCTATCCCTACTATCACGCGCCCACGCGCGGTCTCGACTTCCAGGGCATGCTCGGCGCGCTGCGCGCGCTGCCACCGGGATCGGTGGTCGTGCTCCACGCGTGCTGCCACAACCCCACGGGAGTGGATCTCGACGCGAACCAGTGGCAGGACGTGGCCGCTGTGGTGAAGGAGCGCGGTCTCATGCCCTTCCTGGACCTGGCTTATCAGGGCTTCGGCGACGGCCTCGAGGAGGACGCCGCGGCCGTGCGCGCCATGGCCGCCACGGGCGTGCCCATGCTCGTGTCCAACTCCTTCTCCAAGTCCTTTTCCCTGTACGGTGAGCGCGTCGGGGCCCTCAGCGTGGTGGCGGCGGACGCAGACGAGGCGGCGCGGGTGCTCAGCCAGGTCAAGCGGCTGGTGCGCACCAACTACTCCAATCCGCCCACCCACGGTGGCAAGGTGGTGGCCACGGTGCTCGACTCGCCCGAACTGCGGGCCCTCTGGGACCAGGAACTAGGCGGCATGCGGGTGCGCATCCGCGCCATGCGCAAGGCGCTCGTTGACGGGCTGCACGCGCGGCTGCCCGGCCAGGACTACAGCTACATGCTGCGCCAGCGCGGCATGTTCTCCTACTCGGGTCTGTCGAGGACCCAGGTGGACCGGCTGCGCGAGGAGTTCTCCATCTACGCCATCGACACGGGCCGCATCTGCGTGGCTGCGCTCAATTCGGGCAACGTGACCAGGGTGGCCGAGGCCATCGCGGCCGTGAGCCGCCTCTAGGGCGGGGAGCGATCCGGGGCGCCGTCCGCGCCCTCGCGGCGCACCCCTCCGAACAGGCGGCGCGCCAGATCGCTGGCCTTCAGGCCGACCGCGGTGCCCAGCCCCGGGCCGAGCACCGCGGTTCCCGCCGCCGCGCCGGCCAGCGCACCCCGCGTGGGCTTGACCACCGGATCCGCCGTGGTGCCCGAGACCTCCAGCGGCGTGGCCACCAGCGAAGCGGTGCCGCGCAGGGTCACGGTGACCTCTCCCGCCAGGCTGTGGTCACGCCGCACGCTCACGGCGCCATCCGCTGCCAGGACCCCCGAGGCGATGTCGAGGTTGCGCACGAGGATGTTGCCAGCATCCAGCTCCACCTGCCCCCTGAGGCGATCGAAACGCGTCTCGCCGCGATCCGTGTTCGAGACGAACACCCGGGCCGCGGCGGCGAGGTCCACGCCCCGCAGCACGCCTCCGGTGACGGTGAACTCCGCTTCGCCGCGCAGCGCATCCACGAGCTTCGCGGGCGAGGCTGCACGCGCGCCCAACGACCCGCGCAGGGCGATGCGCCCGCCAAGCGGACTTCCGCCCCGCCAGGCACGCCCGAGCGCGTCGAGATCCACCTGCGTGGCGTCGAAGCGCGATGCGATGCGCCAGCCGCCCTTCCAGGACAAGGAGAGACCACCGCGTACGAGCCCGCCCGCCACGCGCAGCTCCACAGGCCGCAGCTGGATACCCTCGGCGGTGAGCCGCCCCTGTGCATCCAGTCCGGCGAGCCGGGCCGGCACGGGACCAGGAAGTGTCCAATCCTCGCCGCGCAGCGTCACGCGGAATCCGCCCCGGTCGGGATCCAGGTCGGCTCTGAGGCGCCCGTGCTCCAGCGTGACCACCGCGGACGAGACGCTACCCTCGGCGATCCTCACGTCCGCCCCGACCCCCTGCAGACGTACGCCGTCCGCTGCCCAGGTGCCTTCCTCCAGCGTGATCCGTTCCACGGCCAACGGCGCAGGACCCGAGCCGCCGGAAGGACGCAGTTGCGCAAGGCGGTTCACCAGCGCCGGTCCCGCGTCGAGGCCGCGAAGGGCCACCTGGCGCAGCAGCAGCGGTCCGTCACCGGACAGCGATGCCAGGCGCGGGATCGCGTCGACCCGGGCGATCCGACCCACGGGCACGTCAGTGACCACCACTTCGTGCAGCACGAGGCGCGGGCTCGGCAGCAGGGCGAGTTGCGCGC
>CAZXJW010000196.1:0-6504 GCA_964641005.1 uncultured Rhodocyclaceae bacterium | reverse complement strand
CCATGGTCACCATCAACCAGGTCCTTGACCAGGAAACGGCCATGATCGTGGTGGAGGAAATGGGCCACGTGGCCAAGCGCGCCAAGCTCGACGACCCCGAGTCCTATCTCGTGGACGCCGCCGCGCCCGCGCCGGAGGCCGCCCCCGAACCTCGCGCTCCAGTGGTCACGGTCATGGGGCACGTGGACCACGGCAAGACTTCCCTGCTCGACTACATCCGCCGCACCCGCGTGGCCAGCGGAGAGGCGGGCGGGATCACCCAGCACATCGGCGCCTACCACGTGGACACGCCCCGTAGCACGGTCACGTTCCTCGACACGCCGGGTCACGAGGCCTTCACGGCCATGCGTGCCCGCGGCGCGCGGGTCACCGACCTCGTGGTGCTGGTGGTGGCCGCTGACGACGGCGTCATGCCCCAGACCATCGAGGCGATCTCGCACGCCAAGGCGGCCAAGGTTCCGCTGCTGGTGGCGGTCAACAAGATCGACAAGCCGGAAGCCAACCCGGAGCGCGTGCGCCAGGAACTGGTGGCCCGCGAAGTGGTGCCCGAGGAGTGGGGCGGAGACACCATGTTCGTCGAGGTTTCCGCCAAGACGGGCCAGGGCATCGACAGCCTGATCGAAGGCATCCTGCTGCAGGCGGAGGTGCTGGAACTGCGGGCCCCCAAGACCACGCCCGCGAAGGGCATCGTGATCGAGTCCCGTCTGGACAAGGGCCGCGGCCCGGTGGCCACGGTGTTGGTCCAGTCCGGCACGCTGAAGCGCGGCGACGTGGTTCTGGCCGGCGCGGTGTTCGGGCGCGTTCGCGCCCTCATCGACGAGGCGGGCGACAGCGTTCCCGAGGCGGGTCCCTCCATCCCGGTGGAGGTCCTGGGCCTGTCCGAGGTGCCTCTGGCCGGCGAGGAGGTCCTTGTCGTGGCCGACGAGCGCAAGGCGCGCGAGATCGCGCTGTTCCGCCAGGGCAAGTACCGCGACGTCAAGCTCGCCAAGCAGCAGGCCGCGAAGCTGGACAACGTCTTCGAGCAGATGGCCTCCGGCCAGGCGAAGTCGCTGTCGCTGATCATCAAGGCCGACGTGCAGGGCTCCTACGAGGGCCTCGCCCACGCGCTGGAGAAGCTCTCCACCGACGAGGTCAAGGTCAACATCATCCACTCCGGCGTGGGCGCGATCACCGAGTCCGACATCAACCTCGCGCTTGCCTCCAACGCGGTGGTGATCGGCTTCAACACCCGCGCCGATGCCACGGCCAAGAAGCTCGTGGCCTCCCACGGGATCGACGTGCGCTACTACAACATCATCTACGAGGCCGTGGATGACGTGAAGAACGCGCTGTCGGGCATGCTCGCCCCGGAGCGCAAGGAGAACATCACCGGCCTCATCGACGTGCGGCAGGTGTTCCACATCTCGCGCGTCGGCACCGTGGCCGGCTGCTACGTGCTCGAGGGCCTCGTGCGCCGCAACTCGCTGGTGCGCGTGCTGCGCGACAACGTGGTCATCCACTCCGGCGAGCTCGACTCGCTCAAGCGGTTCAAGGACGATGCGCGCGAGGTCAAGGCCGGCTTCGAGTGCGGCCTGTCGGTGAAGAGCTTCGACGACGTCAAGGTGGGCGACCAGATCGAGACCTACGAGGTGGTGGAGGTGGCGCGCTCGCTGTAGCGTGCCGCCGCGACCTCCATCCATGGCCAAGCCCGGATCGCGTACCGCGCGGCTCGCGGAACAGATCCGGCGCGATCTCTCCGAGATCGTGCGCCTGGAGATGAAGGACCCGCGCCTCGGGCTGGTCACGCTCACCGACGTGGAGCTCTCCCAGGACCACTCCCACGCCAGGGTGTTCTTCACCACCATCGGCGGCAGCGCCGACGCGCCGGCCTGCGAGCAGCTGTTCGAGCACGCCGCGGGATTCCTGCGCTCGCGCCTTGCCCACGGACTGAGCACCCGCACGGTTCCGCAACTGCACTTCCGCTTCGATGCATCGGTGGAGCGCGGCGTGCGCCTGTCGCAGATGATCGACGAAGCGGTGGCGGACGATCGCCGCCGCGGCCAGGACTGAGCGCGGCGGACGCCGCGCTCCCGCTGCCGCGCATGGCTTCGCGCTGGCGTCGCGTGGACGGCGTGCTGGCCGTGGACAAGCCCGCCGGCCCATCCTCCACCACGGTGCTGCAGCATCTTCGCCGTCTCTACCAGGCGGAGAAGGCCGGCCATGGCGGCACTCTCGATCCGGCCGCGAGCGGCCTGCTGGTGGTGCTGTTCGGCGAGGCCGCCAAGTTCTCCCAGTGGCAGCTCGGTGGCGACAAGACCTACGAGGGGTCGATCCGGCTCGGCATCACCACCACCACGGACGACGCACAGGGAGAGGTGCTGGCCCGCGAGGCCGCATCGCTCGACGGCATCGACCTCGTGGCGCTCGCGGCGCGATTCACGGGCACGCTGCGTCAGCGGCCGCCTGCCTTCAGTGCCCTCAAGCGCGACGGCCGGCCGCTGTACGCGTATGCGCGCGCGGGGGAGGTGGTGGACGTGGAGGAACGCGAGGTCCGCATCGAACGGCTGCACCTGTGCGCGGAGGGGCCGGACCGGCTTGGCTTCGAGGTGGACTGCGGTGGCGGCACGTACATCCGCTCGCTGGCGCGTGACATCGGCCAGGCGCTGGGATGCGGGGCCCACCTCGAGTCGCTTCGCCGGACCCGAGCGGCCGGCATCGGGGTCGACGTGGCGGTGCCGTTGGCGCAGGTGGAGGCAGCCGACGAGGCGGGCAGGGCAGCGCTGCTGATGGCGCCCGACCGCCTGCTCGCCGGCCTGCCGGCCCTGGAACTGGCACCGGACCAGGCGGCAGCCTTGTGCGCAGGTCGCCGCGTGTCCGCCCCGGCCGGTTCGCCTCTCGGTGTTTCAAGGACTTATGCACCGGGCGGGCGCTTCCTCGGTGTGGCCGAGGTGACCGCCGACGGCCTCCTGGTGGCGCGCCGCCTCATGGCCTCGCCCGCATCCGTGACTGCGCGCTAAGCCGCTAAATTTGCTTGGAAACACCGGGCCCGGCTAGTACAATGCCGGCCTTTCCAAAGGAGCGAGCGAGAAGATGGCTGTTTCCGTCGCCGCGAAGGCGCAGATCGTCCAGGATTACCAGCGCAGCAAGGCCGACACCGGATCCCCCGAGGTCCAGGTCGCCCTGCTCACGGCACGCATCAACGGCCTGACCGAGCATTTCAAGGCGAACGTCAAGGATCACCATTCGCGCCGCGGTCTGCTGCGCATGGTGAGCCGCCGCCGCAAGCTGCTCGACTACCTCCGCTCCACCGACGCCGACGGCTATCGCAAGCTGATCGAGCGCCTCGGGTTGCGCAAGTAAGTCCGCCGTTTCAGCCTGCCAGCAGTTCGTCCGCTGACCCGTGGGCGACCTGATTCCCTCCGATTCCCGGACGCCCTCCCCGAGGGGGCTGGGTTTTCCTGCCGCCGCCTGCGGACACCCCATGGGTGACTGCGGGCGGGCGTCCGTCCGCGCCAGGACTCAATGACCGTGAACCCCGTCCGCAAGACCATCCAGTACGGCCGTCACACCCTGACCATCGAAACGGGCGAGATCGCCCGCCAGGCCTCCGGGGCCGTGATGGTGAACCTCGACGACACCGTGGTGCTCGTCACCGCCGTGGGCCGCAAGAGCGCCGCGCCCGGCCAGGACTTCTTCCCGCTCACCGTGGACTACCAGGAGCGCACCTACGCAGCCGGCAAGATCCCCGGCGGCTTCTTCAAGCGCGAGGGCCGTCCGTCCGAGAAGGAAACCCTGACCTCGCGACTCATCGACCGGCCGATCCGTCCGCTGTTCCCCGAGGGTTTCTACAACGAGATCCAGGTGGTGGCCACGGTGATGTCCTCGAACAACGAGATCGATGCCGACATCCCCGCCATGATCGGCGCCTCCGCGGCGCTGGCGCTCTCCGGCGTGCCCTTCAACGGGCCCATCGGCGCGGCCCGCGTGGGCTACCTGGACGGGCAGTACGTGCTCAATCCCACCGCCACGGAGTTGAAGAGCTCGAAGCTCAACCTCGTGGTGGCCGGCACCTCGCAGGCGGTGCTCATGGTGGAGTCCGAGGCCCAGGAGCTCTCCGAGGAAGTGATGCTCGGGTCGGTGGTCTTCGGCCACGAGCAGATGCAGGCCGTGATCGAGATGATCAACCAGCTGGTCGAGGAGGCGGGCAAGCCGTTGTGGGACTGGCAGCCGCCCGCTCGCGACGACTCGCTGGTCTCGCGCATCACCGCCATGGTGGACGCCGACTTGCGCGAGGCCTACCGCATCCGCCAGAAGCAGGCGCGTTCCCAGCGCGTGGACGAGATCCGTTCCCGCATGCTCGCCGAGGTGGGTGAGGGCGCCGACGAGCGCACCGTGAAGAACATCTTCAGCGACCTGGAAGCGCGCATCGTGCGCAACCAGATCCTCGACGGCGAGCCGCGCATCGACGGCCGCGACACACGCACCATCCGCCCCATCTCCATCCGCACCGGCGTGCTGCCGCGCGCCCACGGCTCGGCGCTGTTCACGCGTGGCGAGACCCAGGCGCTGGTGGTGGCCACCCTGGGCACGGCGCGCGACGAGCAGATCATCGACGCGCTGCAGGGCGAGTACACCGAGCGCTTCATGTTCCACTACAACATGCCGCCCTACGCCACCGGCGAGACCGGCCGCGTGGGCTCGCCCAAGCGTCGCGAGATCGGCCACGGGCGCCTCGCCAAGCGTGCCCTGGTGGCCGTGCTCCCCACGCCCGAGGAATTCAGCTACTCCTTCCGCGTGGTGTCCGAGATCACCGAGTCCAACGGCTCGAGTTCCATGGCCTCCGTGTGCGGCGGCTGCCTTGCCATGATGGACGCGGGCGTCCCCATGAAGGCCCACGTGGCCGGCGTGGCCATGGGCCTGATCAAGGAAGGCAACCGCTTCGCCGTGCTGTCGGACATCCTCGGTGACGAGGACCACCTCGGCGACATGGACTTCAAGGTTGCCGGCACCGAAGCTGGCGTGACGGCCCTGCAGATGGACATCAAGATCCAGGGCATCACCAAGGAGATCATGCACGTGGCGCTGCTGCAGGCGCGCGAAGGCCGCCTGCACATCCTCGACCACATGAAGGGTGCCCTGGGCGCGCCGCGCTCCGAGCTGTCCACCTTCGCGCCGCGCATGATCACCATGAAGATCAACCCCGAGAAGATCCGCGACGTGATCGGCAAGGGCGGTGCGGTGATCCGTGCCCTCACCGAGGAGACCGGCACCACCATCGACATCCAGGACGACGGCACGGTCACCATCGCCTGCGTCTCCTCCGAGGGCGGCGAACTCGCCAAGAAGCGCATCGAGGAGATCACGGCCGAGGTGGAAGTGGGCCGCATCTACGACGGCACGGTGCTCAAGCTGCTCGACTTCGGAGCCATCGTCAGCGTGCTGCCCGGCAAGGATGGCCTGCTGCACATCTCCCAGATCGCCAACGAGCGTGTCAACAGCGTTGCCGACCACCTGAAGGAAGGCCAGGCCGTGCGCGTGAAGGTGCTCGAGGCCGACGAGAAGGGCCGCCTGCGCCTGTCCATGAAGGCCGTGGCCTCCGAAGCCGAAGGCTGATCGGGCCAGGGCGCCGGGCGGCCACGCCCGGCCACCGGTGCACGGGCGAACAGCGCTGCCATGAGAAAAGGCCCGCCGTGGATCGGCGGGCCTTCTCGTTTCCGGCGTCCTGCGGCTAGTGCGCCGCCGCGCCCGCTGCGCCGTGCACCACCATCTCGGTGAACGGCGGGACGTAGGCCTGCAGCGTCACCACCAGGCCCACCAGCGCGGCCAGCACGATGCTGTGCCAGAACACGTAGCGCAGGATGTCGCCCTCGTGCCCGTACCAGCGCGTGGCAGTGGAGGCCACCACGATGCTCTGGGCGTCGATCATCTTGCCCATCACGCCCCCCGAGCTGTTGGCCGCGGCCATCAGTTCGGGACTGAGATTGAGCTGCTCCGCCGTGACCCGCTGCAGGCCGCCGAACAGCACGTTCGAGGCTGTATCGGACCCCGTGAGCGCCACGCCCAGCCACCCGAGCATGGTGCCGAAGAACGGATACAGCACCCCGGTGTGCGCGAAGGCGAGACCCAGCGTGGCATCGGTGCCCGAGTAGCGCGTGACGAAGCCCAGTGCCAGCATCGCCGATATGGTCATCAGCGAGTAGCGCGTGAGCACGATGGTCTCCCAGTACTTCCGGAACAGCCCGGCGAAGGAGTAGCCCATGAAGAGGCCGGAGAGGATCGCCGCGATGAAGATGCTCGTGCCCGTGGCCGACAGCCAGTTCAGGCTGAAGACGGCCTTCTCCTTGATGGGCTTGGCCACCACCGGGGGCACCTTCTCGATCTGCTCGTGCAGCCCCGTCATCGGGAAGTCGATCTTGGTGGAGCCCTTCCAGGCGTAGGGGACCTGCTCGGTCTTCTCCTTGCCGTCCACCACCACGACGCGCTTCTCCTGGGAGAGACCGTTGAGCGCGTCCTTGACAGTGGGAA
>CAZXJW010000195.1:0-6512 GCA_964641005.1 uncultured Rhodocyclaceae bacterium | reverse complement strand
TCCCCCGCCGGCCCCGCGCAGGCCGCGATTCCCGCCGAGTACGCCGGCCTGCGCCTGGACCAGGCGCTGGCGCGGCTGTTTCCCGCCCACTCGCGCGCGCGGCTGCAGGCGTGGATCGAGTCCGGCCGGGTGCGCGTGGACGGTGCGCTCGCCGCGCGCAGCCGCAAGGTGTGGGGCGGCGAGCGCGTGGAAGTCGACGCCGAGCCCGCGCCGGCCACCCTCGCGGCCACGCCCGAGGAACTGCCGCTCGCGGTGGTGCACGAGGACGCCGACCTGCTCGTGATCGACAAGCCCGCGGGACTGGTGGTGCACCCCGGCAGCGGCAACTGGAGCGGCACGCTCATGAACGCGCTGCTCGCGCGCGGTGCCGATGTCGCCTCGCTGCCGCGCGCCGGCATCGTCCACCGCCTGGACAAGGACACCAGCGGCCTGCTGGTGGTGGCGCGCACGCTGGAGGCGCATACGGCGCTGGTGCGCCAGTTGCAGGCGCGCGTGGTGTCGCGACGCTACCTGGCCGTCGCGCTGGGCCGTGTGGCAGGCGAGTCGACGGTGGACGCGCCCATCGGCCGCGACCCGCGCCAGCGCACCCGCATGGCCGTGGTGGCGGCCGGCCGCGAGGCCCGCACCCGCGTGCTGCCACGCGAGCATGGCGAGGGCTGGACGCTGGTGGAATGCGCCCTCGAGACCGGCCGCACCCACCAGATCCGCGTGCACCTGGCGAGCATCGGCCACCCGCTGCTCGGTGACCCGGTGTACGGCGCACGCGCCCTGCCGCCGGCGCTGGCCGCGCGCGTGGACGGTTTCCGGCGCCAGGCCCTGCACGCCTGGCGGCTCGCCCTCGAGCACCCGCGCACCGGCCAACCCATGGCGTGGGAATCGCCGCTGCCGGCCGACTTCGAGGCGCTGCTCGCGCGCCTGCGCCAGCCGTGAGCGCCGGCCCCGTGCTGCTGGTGCCGGAGTGGCCCGCGCCTGGGCGGGTGCGTTCGCTCATGACCACGCGCCAGGGCGGAACGAGCCCCGCCCCCTGGGATTCGCTCAATCTGGGCACGGCCGTGGGTGACGAGCCCGCGCGCGTGGCCGCCAACCGCGCCCGCCTGCGCGCACTGCTGCCCGCCGAGCCGCGCTGGCTGCGCCAGGTGCACGGCCGTGGCGTGGTTCACGCCGACGCCGTCGATCCGGCGGTGCCACCGGAGGCGGACGCGGCGTGGACGGCCACGCCGGGGGTGGTGTGCTGCGTCCAGGTGGCCGACTGCCTGCCGGTGCTGTTCGCGGCCCGCGACGGCTCGGCCGTGGGTGCGGCGCACGCAGGCTGGCGCGGGCTCGCGGCCGGCGTGCTGGAGTCGGCCATCGCAGCCATGCCGGTCCCCGCGACCTCGCTCCTGGCCTGGCTGGGTCCGGCCATCGGGCCGTCGGCATTCGAGGTGGGCGAGGAGGTGCGCGAGGCCTTCGTCGCGGCGGACCCGGGCAGCGCGGCGGCCTTCGCCGCGCACTCACCGGGCAAGCACCTCGCCGACCTGTTCGCCCTCGCGAGGCGGCGCCTGCGCGCAGCCGGGGTGCAGGCCGTCCACGGCGGCGGCCTGTGCACGGTGTCCGATCCCGCGCGATTCTTCTCCCACCGGCGCGACCGCCCCGGCGGCCGGATGGCGGCGCTGGTCTGGATCGCCCCCCCGCGGCCGTGAGGGGATCGCGCCTCGGTGCCCGGACGACCTGGCCGCCGCACCGAGGCGCGCGGGCCCGCCGGGACGGCGAGGCCGGCCCGTCCGCCGCGTATACTCGAATGCTTTTGCAACCCCGTTCCGCATGGGCACACTGGGCCTGATCCTGGTCTTCACGCTCGCCGGCGGCGTCCTGTCGGTGCTGCTCGCCGCGGCGCTGTCCCTGGGCGCGAGCGCCGCGCGCGTGCCGCTGCTGGTGAGCTTCGCCGTGGGCTCGCTGCTGGGCGCGGTGTTCCTGGACATCCTTCCCTACGCCCTGTCGAGCGCCCGCAGCCTCGAGGCCGCCACCGCCACGGTGCTGGGCGGGCTGCTGCTGTTCTTCGTGCTCGAGAAGCTCGTGCTGTGGCGCCACTGCCACGTGGAGGACTGCGAGGCGCACGATCCCCAGCCGGGGCCGGGCCACGGCCATGGACACGCCCACGGCGTGCGCAGCAGCGGCGCGCTGATCCTGCTGGGCGACACCTTCCACAACTTCGTGGATGGGGTGCTCGTGGCGGCTGCATTCCTCGCCGACACCCAGCTCGGCGTGGTCACCGCCCTGGCCATCATCGCCCACGAAGTGCCCCAGGAGCTGTCGAACTTCCTCATCCTGCTGCACTCGGGGTTCACCCGGACGCGCGCACTGGCGTGGAACCTCGCGTCGGGGCTCGCCATGGTGCTGGGCGGGGTGCTGGCGTGGTTCGCGCTGACCCCGCTGCAGCACTGGGTGCCTTCACTGGTGGCGATCGCCGCCGCCAGCATGCTCTACGTGGCCGTGGCCGATCTGATCCCCAGTCTTCACCGGCGCGTCGCCCCCGCCGACTCCGTCTTCCAGACCTTGCTCATCGGGCTGGGCGTGGCCACCATC
Source organism: uncultured Rhodocyclaceae bacterium (assembly GCA_964641005.1). Classification (GTDB taxonomy): domain Bacteria; phylum Pseudomonadota; class Gammaproteobacteria; order Burkholderiales. The sequence goes on along the minus strand of CAZXJW010000195.1, from coordinate 3,950 downwards.
TGGCTGGTGGGCGTTCTCGCCCACCGCTTCGGGGCCTGAGCCGCGCGCCCGTCGCCCGCGGTCGCGGCGCCGGCGCGGACCTCCCATCAGCCAGAGCAGCAGCGCCAGCGGCCCGAGCCCGTAGAACACGAAGGTGAGCACGCCCCGCACCAGGCTCGGCTCGGTGGCGGCCATGAGCAGCGTGACGTACAACCAGGCGATGGCGACGATGTACACGAGAACGCACCGGGCGGGCGAAGAGGGCATTGGAGCACGCCGCGGCGCGGTGCGTTCCGCGGCGGACCCGGATCGCGCACCATGAACGACGACGTCCCGCCCGATCCCGCCGCGCGGGCACGGCTGCTGCAGCAGCAGGTGCTCGAGGCGGTTCGAGCCCTGGTGCCGCCCCTGCCCGGCGCGGCCGCCGCGGCCTCGGCGCTGGTGGAGGGTTACCTCGCCGCCGTGAAGGCCGATCCGGCACGGGTCACGGCGCTGCAGGCCGGGCTGCTGCGCGAGCAGGCCCGGCTGTGGAGCCGCGCGCTGTCGGCGCCGCCTGCCGGCGCCGGCGGCGATCCGGCCGCCCTGCCCTTCTTCGCGCTGGCGCGCGAGCAGCATCGAGCCCTCTCGGCGTGGACGGACTCCTTCCTGGCGCTGCTCGAGCTGCCCCCGGCGAAGGCGCGCGCGGCACGCTTCGCCCTGCAGCGCTGGCTCGACGCGGCGGACCCGGCCAACCGCCTCGCCACAAATCCCGAGGCGCTCGCCGCGGCGCTTCGCTCGGGCGGGGCCACGCTGGCGCGCGGCCTGGAGAACCTGCGCGCGGACCTGGCCGAGGGACGCATCGCCATGAGCGCCCCGGGGGCCTTCGAGCCCGGACGCGACGTGGCGCTCACGCCCGGAGCCGTGGTGCACGAGAACCGCATCGCCCAGCTGATCCGCTACGCGCCGCTCACGCCGCGGGTGGGCGCGCGGCCCCTGCTGGTGGTGCCGCCATTCATCAACAAGTACTACATCCTCGACCTGCGCCCGGCCAATTCCTTCGTGCGCTTCGCCCTCGAGCAGGGCCTGCAGGTGTTCCTGGTGTCGTGGCGCAACGCCCCGCCCTCGCTGGCCGGCGCCGGCTGGGAGGACTACCTGCGCGAGGGCATCTTCGAGCCGCTCGACGTGGCCCTGGAACTGTGCGGGGCGCGCGAAGCGAACCTGCTGGGCTATTGCGTCGGCGGCACCCTGGCGGCCTGCGCCGCGGCGGTGGAGGCGGCGCGCGGCGGACGCCGGTTCCACAGCCTCACGCTGCTCGCGAGCCTGCTGGACTTCGAGGATCCCGGCGACGTGGCCGTGTACGTGGACGAGGACTACGTGGCGGGCTGCGAGCGTGACGCCGACGCCGGAAGGCTGGTGCCCGGCGCCCGCCTCGCCGCGGCCTTCGCAAGCCTGCGCGCCCGCGAGCTGGTGTGGCACTTCGTGGAGCACAACTATCTGCTGGGCGAGACCCCGCGCGCCTTCGACCTGCTTCACTGGAACGGCGACGCCACCAACCTGCCGGGCCGGCTCTACGCCTGGTACCTGCGCAACTGCTACCTCGAGAACCGGCTGCGCGATCCCGGCCGCGTGAGGCTGCTGGGCCAGCCGGTGGACTTCGGCGCCATCCGGGTCCCCTCCTACGTGTTCGCCGCGCGCGAGGACCACATCGTGCCGTGGCGATCGGCCTATGCCGGCGCCCGGCTGCTGGGCCGGGCGCCGCGCTTCGTGCTCGGCGAGAGCGGCCACGTGGCGGGCGTGGTCAACCCCGCGGCGGCGGGCCGCCGTGGCTGGTGGGGCGATGGCACGGAGGCGCTGCCCGCCGATGCGCAGGCGTGGCTTGACGCCGCTCAACACCGGAGCGGAAGTTGGTGGCAGGATTGGGCGGCCTGGATCGCACCCTTCGCGGGGCGGCGCATCCCGGCACCTGCCTCGCCTGGCAACCCGGCCCACCCGGTCCTCGAACCGGCCCCGGGCCGCTACGTGCGCGAATCGGCACGCGCCGCGGCAGGCGCCGACCAACAGCGACAAGGGGAATGACAAGAATGCAGAAGCGCGTGGTACTGGTGACCGGCGGCATGGGCGGCCTGGGGGAGTCCATCTGCACCGGCATGGCGGACAAGGGATACCAGGTGGTGGCCACCTATTCGCCCTCGAACAAGACCTCCGGCGAGTGGCTCGCCGCCATGAAGGCGCGCGGCTACAGCTTCGAGGCCGTGCCCTGCGACGTGGGCGACTTCGATGACTGCGCGCGCTGCGTGAGGGAGGTGGAGGCCCGCGTGGGCCCCGTGGACGTGCTGGTGAACAATGCCGGCATCACCCGCGACATGACCTTCAAGAAGATGACCAAGGCCGACTGGGACGCGGTGATCCGCACCAATCTCGACTCCTGCTTCAACATGACCAAGCAGGTGATGGACGGGATGGTGGAACGGGGCTGGGGCCGGGTGATCAACATCTCCTCGGTGAACGGCTCCAAGGGCGCCTTCGGCCAGACCAACTACTCCGCCGCCAAGGCCGGCATGCACGGCTTCACCAAGGCGCTGGCCCTCGAGGTGTCGAAGAAGGGGGTGACGGTCAACACGATCTCGCCCGGCTACATCGGCACCAAGATGGTGACGGCCATTCCCCAGGAGATCCTGGATTCCAAGATCCTTCCGCAGATCCCCCTGGGACGGCTGGGCAAGCCCGAGGAAGTGGCCGGGCTGATCATCTACCTCGCCTCGGACGAGGCGGCCTTCGTCACCGGCGCGAACATCGCGATCAACGGCGGCCAGCACATGCAATAAAAAAAACCCCGGCAGTTGCCTGCCGGGGTTCAACCTTTATCTTGCGATAAAGGGGGAGGAGTCGTTACGCGGCCCGCTTGCGCGTCACCACCTTGAGGGTGTTGTCGGCGGCGGGGGTGGCGGCCTTGAGGCTCGCCTCGGCGAATTCGGTGACCTGCCTGAACATCTGCTGCCAGGCGTCCATGGAGGAGGTGGCGGCGCCCATGGCGTTGCGCATGCCCGTCAGCACGGTGTCACCACCGGGCAGGGCGCTGTGCAGCATGGACTTCTCGACCGCCTCGAGGACTTCGCGGTTGAAGCGCGCCACGCCCGCGTCGGTCATCTGCAGCATCTCGCCCTGCACACCCTGGACGATCTCCAGCAGGCGGCGCGAGTAGCCGGTGAGCTTCTCCACGGCAGCCGGGGCCGCCCCTTCAGCCGCCTTGCCGTCGGCGGCCGAACGCAGCGCCGCGATGGCCTCGTGCACCAGGCTGCCGGCGGCCTCGAGGTTCAGGCGCGAGACCCGCTCCACCGTGTCGAAGCCGAGTCGGGCCACGGCGGCCAGGGACTCGATCTGCGCTTTGTTCATTGCGGCAAAGGCTTCGTTGCTGGCGTACACTCTCAACCCCTTGATCGGTCGAAAACAATGCTTTTGGTAGGGACTGCCTGACGCGCCGTTTGGTGCGTCGCACCAAAGCAATGCTAGGAAAGGGCGTGAGCGTTGTCAACGATTTTTTTGCGCGCCGCACCATCGTTCCGTTACACTGAAATTTCAACGGTTTGCAAGACCGCTGAGCACGGAGGACCGGCGCGAGGGAGCCGGTCGATTCACACCAACGAGAGCGAGGCCTCCAATGGCTGAGGAAATCCGCCTGATCAAGAAGTATCCGAACCGCCGTCTCTATGACACGGCCACCAGCAGCTACATCACGCTGGCCGACGTCAAGACGCTGGTGCTGGAAGGGGTGAGCTTCAAGGTGGTGGACGCGAAGTCGGGCGACGACCTGACGCGCAGCATCCTGCTGCAGATCATCATCGAGGAGGAGACCGAGGGCGCACCCATGTTCTCCTCGGACATGCTCTCGCAGATCATCCGCTTCTACGGCAATGCCATGCAGTCCATGATGGGCAGCTACCTGGAGAAGAACATCCAGACCTTCATGGAGATCCAGCGCAAGCTCCAGGAGC
>CAZXJW010000194.1:0-6528 GCA_964641005.1 uncultured Rhodocyclaceae bacterium | reverse complement strand
AGGAGAACATCTTGAAGGGGATGTTCTCCCGCGTGAGCGCCTTCTCGAACACCCAACGGATGGAGCGGTCGTCGTCGATGATCCAGACTGGCTTCATTGGGGGTCTTTCCTGGTTCAATGTCGTGTCGCCGGCGCGACCGGCCCGGAACCCACGGCCGTTTCGCGCAGCGGAAGAAGGATCGAGAAGCAGGTGTGGCCGGGCTGGCTGTCCACCTCGATGATTCCCTGGTGCTGGGTGACGAAGGTCTGCGCCAGGGTGAGTCCGAGTCCGGTGCCGCCTTCGCGGCCGGACACGAGGGGGAAGAACACGCGCTCGCGCAGCTCCTCGGGGATGCCGGGACCGTCGTCGACCACCTGCAGCACGATGGCCAGCCGGTACACGCGCCGGGCCAGTGTCACGCGCCGCGAAACGCGGCTGCGCAGAGTGATGGTGCCCTGGCCCTTCATGGCCTGGGCGGCATTGCGCGCCACGTTGAGCACCGCCTGGATGAGCTGTTCGCGGTCGGCGGTGAGGGCGGGCAGGCTGGTGTCGTAGTCGCGGATCACGCGCACGCCGGGGAACTCCGCGAGGATGAGGCTGCGCACGCGCTCGGTCACCTCGTGGATGTTGAGTGCCGTGGGCTGGGGCAGGCGGTGGGGCGTTAGAAGCCGGTCCATGAGCGACTGCAGCCGGTCGGCCTCTGCCATGATCACCTGGGTGTACTCGTGCAGCTCCGGGCGCTCGAGCTCGCGGTCGAGCAGTTGTGCGGCGCCGCGCAGCGCGCCAAGCGGATTCTTGATCTCGTGGGCGAGGTTGCGGATCAGCTCGCGGTTGACCTGCGTCTGGTCGAGCAGCCGCTCCTCGCGCGCGATCTTGAGCTGCTGCTGAAGCGGCGCCATCTCGAGCAGGTACCCCGCGCCGGTCTCCGACTCGAAGGGCGTGACCGTGAGCGTGGCGCGCACCCGGTGCGCCGGACCGGCCAGCAGGCCGACGGTGACGTCGTGCTGGGTGAAGCTCGCGGCGTTGCTTGTGGCGGTGGCGATGGCCGCCGACACCGGCGCAGGGTCGGCCAGCAGTTCGGCCAGGGGATGGCCCGCCATGGTCATCCGGCTGACGTGGAACAGGTCCTCGGCGGCCGGGTTCGCGTGGGTCACCACCTGGGTGCGGTCGAGCACGATCACGGCGGTGGACAGCAGGTCGAGGCCGTGGAGGCCCCGGGCCGCATCGGGGGCGGTCGCGCCCGCCGCGCTCACCAGCGCGCGCATGGCGTCCTTCCCACGCGCGGTGCGCGGCTCAGCGCAGCCGCGAAAGCTCCTTCTCGATGGCCGAGATGTTGCGCTCGTGACCGGTGAGGGCGTCGCGGGCGCTGCGCAGCGCCGTGTTGCGAGACTCGGGCGCCAGCGGGTCCGCCGGCACGCGCTCCGCGTCGGCCAGCGCCCGCTTCGCCTTGTCGAGCATGTCGCGCTCCTCCGCGAGCTCCTGCTCGAGGATGCGGCGACGGTCGTCGTCGCGCCGCTTCTGCGTGGGAGCGTCCACCTTCGGGAAGGATGCCTCCGCCGCGGAGGCGGACTTCGGCGAGGACCCGGGCGCCGCCGCCGCCCGCGGCGGGGGTGCCGGCGGCTTGTACTGGTCGAAGCAGCGGGTCTTGCGCGCGCCCTTCACGGCCGCGGTGGAATAGGTCACCTTGCCGTCGGCGTCCTCGTAGCGGCAGATCTGCTCCGCCGCACAGGGGGTGCTCAGCAACAGGGAGATGACGAAGGTGGTGGGGCGTCTCATCGGGCGCCGGGCGGGCAGAGGGCCCGCGAGGCGGTCGAAGTCTATGCCCGACCCGCGTCGAACTCAAAAAAAAGGGCGGGTTGCCCCGCCCTTCCGTGATGCACATGGACGTCTTCCGGAGCGACTGGATGGCGTCAGGCGCTGTAGTACATGTCGAACTCCACCGGATGGGTGGTCATGCGGAAGCGCGTGACCTCCTCCATCTTGAGGGCGATGTAGGCGTCGATCATGTCGTCCGAGAACACGCCACCGCGCGTGAGGAACTCGCGGTCCTTGTCGAGGTGCTCCAGGGCCATGTCGAGCGACGAGCACACGTTGGGCACCTTCTTGGCCTCTTCCGGCGGCAGGTCGTAGAGGTTCTTGTCCACGGGATCGCCGGGGTGGATCTTGTTCTGCACGCCGTCCAGGCCGGCCATGAGCATGGCGGCGAAGGCGAGGTAGGGGTTGGCGGTGGGATCCGGGAAGCGCACCTCGATGCGACGGCCCTTGGCGCTGGAGACGTAGGGGATGCGGATCGAGGCCGAGCGGTTGCGCGCGCTGTAGGCGAGGTTGATGGGGGCCTCGAAGCCGGGCACCAGTCGCTTGTAGGAATTGGTGCCGGGGTTGGTGATGGCGTTCAGGGCCTTGGCGTGCTTGATGATGCCGCCGATGTAGTACAGGGCGAACTCGGACAGGCCGGCGTAGCCGTTGCCCGCGAACAGGTTCTGGCCGCCCTTCCAGACCGACTGGTGCACGTGCATGCCGGAGCCGTTGTCACCCACCACCGGCTTGGGCATGAAGGTGGCCGTCTTGCCAAAGGAGTGGGCGACGTTGTGGATCGTGTACTTCATGATCTGCAGCCAGTCGGCGCGCTGCACCAGCGGCGCGAAGCGGGTGCCGATCTCGCACTGCCCGGGGGCGGCCACCTCGTGGTGGTGCACTTCCACCTCCACGCCCTGCTCCTCGAGGGCGAGGCACATGGCGGAGCGGATGTCCTGCAGCGAGTCCACCGGCGGCACGGGGAAGTAGCCGCCCTTCACCGGGGGACGGTGACCCATGTTGCCACCCTCGATGTCGAGGCCGGTGGACCAGGGGGCTTCCTCGGAGGTGATCTTCACGAAGCAGCCGGACATGTCGATGTTCCACTGCACGCCGTCGAAGATGAAGAACTCGGGCTCGGGTCCGAAGTAGGCCACGTCGCCCACGCCGGAGGACTTCAGGTAGGCCTCGGCGCGCTTGGCGATGGAACGCGGATCGCGGTCATAGCCCTTGCCGTCCGAGGGCTCCACCACGTCGCAGGTGATGTTGAGCGTGGGCTCGTCGGTGAAGGGGTCCATGCGGGCGGAGCCGGCGTCCGGCATCAGCAGCATGTCGGAGGCCTGGATGCCCTTCCAGCCGGCGATGGAGGATCCGTCGAAGGCATGACCGTCGTCGAACTTGGACTGGTCGAACATCTTGGCGGGCACGGACACGTGCTGCTCCTTGCCGCGCGTGTCGGTGAAGCGGAGGTCGACGAACTTGACTTCGTTGTCCTTGATTAGGTTCAGGACGTCGGCGGGGGACATGCTTCTGATCTCCTCAGACTGGAAACAATTGATTGGAATGCTGGGTCTGGCATCGACACGTCAGACAGCGGAGCGCTGATTCCGCAGATTCCGTGCCATCGCTTTTTCTGGAAAAGTCGTTGTGCGACAATCTTTTAGCACCTGCGCCGCACGACGCCTTGCACCATGATAGTGCGGCATCGCCGGCATGGCACCATCGCAGTGCTGCATCCGAACCGAAAATCCAGGCCGCCGCACCTGCGGCCGGCCGCCAGAAGGGAGACTTCGCCATGACCACTCTGTCCGGGATCCTCGCAAGGGCGCAGGAGCGTGCCCGTGGACTGGGTCTGCCCTACGATGGGGCGCTCACACCCGCTGAAGCCCACGAAGTGCTCGGTCATGCGCCGGGCGCGAAGCTGGTGGACGTGCGCACCCGTGCCGAGCTCGAATGGGTCGGGCGCGTGCCGGGTGCCGTGGAGATCGAGTGGCAGACGTGGCCGGGTGGTGCCGCGAACGCCGGCTTCGAGCAGCAGCTCAAGGCGCAGGTGGATCCCGAGGCGCTGGTGATGTTCCTGTGTCGCAGTGGTGGCCGTTCCAACGCCGCCGCCGCCGCGGCCAAGCGGGCCGGCTACACCGAGGTCTACAACATCCTCGAGGGCTTCGAGGGCGACAAGGACGCTTCGCAGCACCGCAACACCGTGGGCGGGTGGAGGAAGGCGGGGCTGCCCTGGGTGCAGGGATAGGCCGGGACAAGCCAGGGCCCGACCCCGAAGGCAGGGGCTACGCCGCCCCGCTCCAGTCCACCCACCCCATCCACGCGGTCAGCAGCACCAGGACGCCGAAGCCGATCCGGTACCACGCGAAGGGCGTGAAGTCGTGGCTGGCCACGAAACGCAGCAGGCCGCGCACGGCCAGCAGCGCGCTGGCGAAGGCTGCGGCGAAGCCCACGGCGAACACCGCGAGGTCTTCGGCCGCCAGCAGGTCACGGTGCTTGTAGAGGTCGTAGAAGGCCGCTGCGCTGAGCGTGGGGATGGCCAGGAAGAACGAGAACTCGGTGGCTGCGCGGCGCGACAGCCCGAAGAACAGGCCGCCGATGATGGTGGCGCCCGAGCGCGATGTCCCCGGGATCAGCGCCAGCGCCTGGGCGAGCCCGAGCTTGAGCGCGTCTGCGGGCTTCACGTCGTCCACGTCGTGGATCCGGACCCGGTGGCGGCGCCGTTCCACCCAAAGGATGATCACGCCACCCACGATGAAGGCCAGCGCCACCGGCACGGGGTGGAACAGGTGCGCCTTGATGAGCTTGCCGAAGGCCAGCCCCAGCACCGCCGCGGGCACGAAGGCCACCATCAGGTTGATGGCGAAACGCCGAGCGTCGGCCGAACTCGCCAGCGTGGCGGCCACGGTGCCGAGCTTGCGGCGGTACTCCCAGCACACGGCCAGGATGGCGCCGAGCTGGATGACGATCTCGAACAGCTTGCCCTTGTCGTCGTTGAAGTCGAGCAGGGCACCCACGATGATCAGGTGACCGGTGCTGGAGATCGGCAGGAACTCGGTGAGCCCCTCGACGATGCCGAGCACGAGGGCCTTGAGCAGGAGTGCGGGGTCCATGGGCGCGCGGAGTATAGCGGCAGCCCCCCGTCGCGCGACGCTTTCCGCACCCTCAAGTGACGGCCGCCCCGGCCGTTAATCCGTTGACCCCTTCAACGGCCCGGGCCCGCTGCAACGCACCCGCCCGGCAACGAGAACCTCCGGATGATCAAGCAGATAGACGTGGCCCAGCTCAAGACGGGCATGTTCATCCACGACCTGAACTGCGACTGGCTGTCGCACCCCTTCGCGCGCAGCAGGTTCCTGCTGAAGGAATCCGCCGACATCGACAAGATCCACGAGGCCGGCATCCGCGAGATCTACATCGACACGTCCAGGGGCCTGGACGTGGCCGAGGCACGCACCGCCGAGGAGGTCAAGGCGGCCGTGGAGCGCGAGATGCTCGCCGTGGCCGCCGCGCCGGCGCCCGTTCCGGTCCGCGAGAGCGTCGCCGAGGAGATGGTCCGCGCCCAGCGCATCCACGAACAGGCCGGCCGGGTGGTGCGAGACGTGATGCGCGATGCGCGCCTGGGCAAGGCCATCCACACCGCCGACGTGGAGTCCGTGGTGACCGACATCACCACCTCGGTGTCGCGCAACAGCGGCGCGCTGCTGTCGCTGCTGCGTCTGAAGGACGCAGACGACTACACCTTCCTGCACTGCGTAGCCGTTGGCACGCTCATGGTCACCTTCGCCCGCCACCTGGCCCTCGATCCAGAGACCGTCCGCCAGGCCGGCATCGGCGGTCTGATGCACGACGTGGGCAAGATGAAGATCCCCGACCGGGTGCTCAACAAGCCCGGCAAGCTCACGGACGAGGAGTTCGCGGTGATCCGCCGCCATCCCGAGGAGGGCCACGCCATCCTCGTTGCCTCGCAGGCGGTGGGCGAGATCCCGCTGGACATCACCATCCACCACCACGAGCGCATGGACGGCTCCGGCTACCCGCACCGGCTGCCCGCCGGGAGCATCACCCAGCTCGCGCGCATGTCGGCCATCGTGGACGTCTACGACGCCATCACGTCCGACCGCGTGTACCACAAGGGCATGTCGCCCACGGACGCGCTGCGCAAGATGTTCGAGTGGAGCAAGTTCCACTTCGACGAGAAGCTGGTGCACGGCTTCATGCGCTGCATCGGCATCTATCCCACCGGCACGCTGGTGCGCCTGGAAAGCGGGCGCCTGGGCGTGGTGACCGAACAGACCGAGGGCGACCTGCTGGCGCCGCGCGTGAAGGTGTTCTTCAGCGTGAAGAACAACGTCTACGTCACGCCCGAGGACGTGGACCTGTCGCGAAGTGCCGATCGCATCGCCAGCCACGAGCTGCCCGAGAAGTGGGGCGTGGACCCGATGCGATTCCTCTCGGCGGCCTGAGCGCCGCCCCGAGGGCCTACTGCCTCGAGTAGACCTCGGCGCCCTTCTTCACGAACTCCACCGCCTTCTCCTCCATCCCGCGGGCGAGCGCCGCCTGCTCGTCCACGCCCTGCTTCGCCGCGTAGTCGCGCACGTCCTGGGTGATCTTCATGGAGCAGAAGTGCGGCCCGCACATGGAGCAGAAGTGGGCCAGCTTGGCGCCTTCCTGGGGCAGGGTCTCGTCATGGAACTCGCGCGCCTTGTCCGGATCGAGGCCGAGGTTGAACTGGTCCTCCCAGCGGAACTCGA
>CAZXJW010000193.1:0-6553 GCA_964641005.1 uncultured Rhodocyclaceae bacterium | reverse complement strand
CGCCTCCATCCGCGATCCGGCGCACTTCTGCGGCGTCTACGGCCACAAGCCCACCCGCGGCGTGGCCTCCGCCGAGGGCCAGGTGCTGCCGCCCTTCATCACCGACAACGACATCGCCGTCATCGGCCCGCTGGCACGCAGCGCCCGCGACCTGGAACTGGCGCTGGGCATCATCGCCGGCCCAGACGCGATCGATGGCCGCGCCGTGCGCATCGCGCTGCCGAAGCCCAAGCCGCGCACCTGGCGGCAGTGGCGCGTGGCGGTGATGGACACCGCCGACACCGCCCCGGTGGACTCGGCGGTCCGCGAGGGAATCGGTCGCGTGGCGGATTTCCTGCGCCGCCGCGGCGCGAAGGTGAACCACGCGGCCCGCCCCGCCATCGACCTGGAGGAAGCCCACCGCGTCTACGTGCTGCTGCTGCGCGCGGCCACCTCGCGCAGCCAGTCCGACGCGGACTTCGCCCGCAACCTCGAGAAGGCGAAGGCGCTGCCACGCGGCGCCACCGATTACGTCGCGTGGATGCTCCAGGGCAACACGCTGCACCACCGCGAGTGGCACCGCCTGAACGAGGCGCGCCACCACATGCGCATGGCCTGGGACGCCTTCTTCCGCGACTGGGACGTGCTGCTCTGCCCGGCGGCCGCCACCACCGCCTTCCCGCACGCGCAGACGGGCGAGCGCTGGGAGCGCATGGTGATGGTGGACGGCAGGCCGCAGCCCTCCACCACGGCGATGTTCTGGGCGGGTTTCTCCGGCATGGCCTCGCTGCCCTCCACGGTGATTCCCGCGGGCCCGGCGGCGGACGGCCTTCCCACCGGCGTGCAGATCGTGGGGCCGCAGTACGGCGACCTCACCACGCTCGCGCTCGCGCGCGCCCTCGAGGAGGAGTACGGCGGTTTCGTGCCACCGCCGGCCTACGCCTGAACCCTCAGCCGGCCACCGTCTCCGCGTCGAAGAAGGCCACGGCCTCGGCCAGTTCGCGGGTGCGCCTCATGGGCGGCAGGCTCTGCCAGATCCGCCGCCCGTAGGGCTTCGAGACCAGCCGCGGGTCGCAGATCATGAGCACGCCGCGGTCGGTCTCGTCACGGATCAGCCGCCCGGCACCCTGCTTGAGCTGGATCACCGCCTGGGGCACCTGGTAGTCCATGAAGGCGTTGCCGCCGCCGGCGTTGATGCGCTCGATGCGCGCCGTGAGCACCGGGTCGTCGGGTGGCGTGAAGGGCAGCCGGTCGATCACCACGAGCGACAAGGTGGGCCCGCGCACGTCCACGCCCTCCCAGAAGGACTGCGAGCCCACCAGCACCGCGTTGCCCAGCCGCCGGAAGCGCTCCAGCAGCTCGGTTCGCGAGCCGTCGCCCTGCATGAGCACTGGAAACTCCCGCGCCCTCGCGCGCAGGCCCTCCTCGATGCGCTCGCGCGCCTCGCGCATGGCGCGCAGGCTGGTGCACAGCACGAAGGTGCGCCCGCCGGCGGCCTCGATGAGCGGCAGCGCGGCCTCCACCACCGCCTCGGTGTAGCCGCGCGAATTGGGATCGGGCATGTCCTGCGGGCAGTAGAGCAGCGCCTGGTGCGGATAGTCGAACGGGCTCTCCCACGACTGCGTGGCCGCCGCCTCGAGCCCGAGCTGCGCGGTGTAGTGGGCGAAGTCGCCCTTCACCGAGAGCGTGGCGGAGGTGAAGATCCAGGCGCGCGGCTGGGCGGCGAGCTGGCGCGCGAAGATCCCGCCCACCGAAAGCGGCGTGGCGTGCAGCTGCAGGCTGCCGGCGAACACCTCCACCCAGCGCACGTACTCGGGATCGGGTTCGCCGTGCCAGCGCTGGAGGCGCGCCACCTGGTCGCAGCTGCGCACCCAGGCGCGCTGCAGCCCTTCGCTGCGGTCGGCCTGGAACTCGAGCAGCGTAGACAGGGCGTCGAGCTTCCCGGCCACCTCGTCGAGCGCCGCCGCGAAGCCCTCGCGCGCCAGCGCGGCCGTGGCCGGCACGCGGCCGGGGTCGCCCTCCCACGCGAGGCGAAGATCGCGCACCGCCTTGTCCAGGGCCTGGGCGGCCTCGGGCAGCTCGGCGAAGTCCTTCGCGCCCGCGGCGGCCTCCAGCCGCGTGTCGCGCGCCAGCTCGAGCAGCTGTGCGGTGGAGACCGTCTCGCCGAAGAACAGGCTGGCGGTCTCGGGCAGCTGGTGGGCCTCGTCCAGGATCACGGTGTTGCAGGCCGGCAGCAGTTCGGCCACGCCCTCGTCGCGCAGCACCACGTCGGCGAAGAACAGGTGGTGGTTCACCACCACCACGTCGGCCTCCAGCGCGGCCTTGCGCGCCTTCATCACGAAGCACTCGCCGAAGTGCGGGCACTCGGAGCCCAGGCAGTTGTCGCGGGTGGAGGTGACCTGGGCCCAGACGCCCGCGTCCTCGGGCACCTCTCCCAGGCCGCTGCGATCGCCGCTGTCGCTGGTGCGCGCATAGCTGGCGATCAGCCCCAGGTAGCCCACGTCGGCCCGGCTCGCGAAGCGCCCGTCCACCTTGGCGCGCTCGAGGTGGTAGTGGCAGACGTAATTGGCGCGCCCCTTGAGCAGCGCCGTGGTGACGGGCACGTCGAGGGCCTCGCGCACCACCGGCAGGTCGCGTCCGAACAGCTGGTCCTGCAGCGTCTTGGTGCCAGTGGACACGATGACCTTGCCGCCGGAGAGCAGCGCGGGCACCAGGTACGCGAAGGTCTTGCCGGTGCCGGTGCCCGCCTCGGCCACCAGCACGGAGCGGTTCTCGATGGCGGTCTCGATGGCACGCGCCATCTCGAGCTGCTGGGCGCGCGGGCGATAGCCCGGGACTGCGCGGGCGAGCGGTCCGTCGGCGGCGAAGACGCGCTCGAGATCGCTCACGGTGGGCCTCGCCGGCGGCGGACGAGGCACGCACGGGTCGGGGCGCCGGATGGGGGTCGGGTCACCCGCGAAGGATGGCGCAGGGCTCCATCGCGGGCAAGACGCGGCACCTGGCCGCCGGCGGTCCTCAGGAGCGCTTCGAGCGCATCAGCACGCCAACGCCCACGGCCACGGCGGCCAGGATCACGGCCAGCGCCGCCACCTTGCCCACCAGCGGGCCGACGTTGGCCACGGGCACCACGTCGAACACCACCCCCACCGCCAGCAGCGCCAGCAGCAGCAGGGCGATCACCGCGATGGCCTTGATGGAACCGGACATGCCCTGGCCGGGGGCGGGCGCGTCGTGGGGAGCGGGTTGCATGGCGTCTGACTCCGGGCAGCGGGTGGGCCGGGCCCGAAGGGGCCACGCGCCGGGCTGCCGGACGGAGGCCGAGCAAGAGGTTTGCCAGGATCCGGCCGCCACGGGGGGCGGCCGGGCGCTATCCTCCCGCCCTCCGAGTCCCCGAACCCCGCCGACCCCGCCATGAACACGACCACCGCGCCACTCGCCGGCCGCCGCATCCTGCTCACCCAGGCCGGCGACTTCATGGGCCCTGCCCTCGCCCGCACGCTGTCCGCCCAGGGCGCGGAGGTGATCGCCTCCCACGCCCCCCTCGACGCACCGGGCGCCGCCGAGGCCGCCGTGGCAGCCGCCGGCACCATCCACGCGGTGGTGGCCAACCTGGGCATCCCCGCGCCGGCCACGCCCGCCGGCGAGGTGGACGAGGCGGAATGGCGCGCCTGCTTCGCGCACATGGTGGACCCGCTGCCGCGCCTGCTGCGTGCCGTGCTGCCGCAGTTCCGCGAGCGCGGCGCCGGCCGCTTTTTGGTGATGGGCAGCGCCTCGGCGCTGCGCGGCATGAAGCGCACCTCGTCCTACAGCGCGGCACGGGGCGCCCAGCTCGCCTGGGCCCAGGCCGTGGGCGTGGAACTGGCGCCCCTCGGCATCCGCGTCAATGCCATCGCCCAGAACTTCGTGGACAACCCCACCTACTTCCCGGCCTCGCTGCAGGCCGACGCGCGCTTCCAGGACCGGCTCAGGCGCGAGGTGCCGCTGGGCCGGCTGGTGGCCGCCGAGGAGGACGCCGCCTTCGCCGCCTACCTGCTCTCCGACCCGGCCGACTGCTTCGTGGGCCAGGTGTTCCCGGTGAGCGGCGGGTGGGCGGTGCGCTGAGGGAACCACCCGTGTCCGAGTTCGTGCTCGACTTCTACGACCGCCTCGCGCCCGAGTACCACCTCATGTTCGCCGACTGGCGCGCCGAGGTGCTGCGCCAGTCCGCGCTGCTCGCCGCCCTGCTGGCCGCCGAGGCTCCCGGCGCGACCCAGGTGCTCGACTGCGCCTGCGGCATCGGCACCCAGGCCATCGGGCTGGCCCGCGCGGGCTACCGCGTCACTGCCACCGACCTCAGCGCGGGCGCGGTGCAGCGCGCCCGCGAGGAGGCGCAGCGCTTCGGCGTGCAGTTGCACCTCGCCACCGCGGACTTCCGCCGCCTGGAGGACGCGCTGCCCGGACGCTTCGACGCGGTGGTCTGCCTGGACAACGCCATCGCCCACCTGCAGGGCGACGACGAGCTGCGCGAGGCCTGCGCCTCCATGCGCGGGCGGCTCCACCCCGGCGGGCTGCTGGTGGTGAGCATCCGCGACTACGACCGGATCTTCGCGGACGCCCGCGCCGCGGCCGCCGATCCCGGCCTGCCCGGGCCGGTGCAGGGCCACGAGACCGGCCTGCCGCGCGGCACCATGCCGCGGGTGTTCGACGGCCCGGACGGGCGGCGCATCGCGTTCCAGGTGTGGGACTGGTCCCCCGACGCCCGGTCCTATGCGGTGCACCAGTACTTCGTGCACGGCGAGGGCGATGCGCCGCGCGCCACCCACTACGCGTCGCGCTTCCGCGCGCTGCGCCGCGAGGAACTCGACCACGCCCTGCGCGACGCCGGGCTCGCGCAGGTGCGCTGGCTGATGCCGGCGCAGTCGGGCTTCTACCAGCCGCTGGTGCTCGCCCGCGCGCCCTGAAACACGCCGCGGGGCCTCAGGCCGGGGCCAGCATGCGCACCTCGCGCTGCGGGAACGGGATCACGATGCCCGCGCCGCGGAAGCGCTCGAGGATGGCCTGGTTGATCTCGGCGCCGGCGGGCGCGAAGTCGTCCACCGACACCCAGGGCTTGACGGCGATGTTCACCGACGAGTCGGCCAGCACCGACACGCCGACCACCGGGGCGATCTCGCCGATCACGCGGGGATTGGCGCGCAGGATCTCGGCCACCGTGGCGAGGGCGCGGTTCACGTCGGTGTCGTAGGCCACGCCCACGGACAGGTCGAGCTGCCGGACGTTGCCGTAGTTGTGCAGGATCTCGCCGACGATCTTGCGGTTCGGGATCACGACCTTCGACCGGTCGGTGTGCGAGAGGATGGTCTTGAACAGCGTGATCTCCTCCACCCGGCCCTCCTCGCCAACGATGGAGATGTATTCGCCCACCCGGAAGGGCCGCGTGAAGATGATGGTCAGGCCGGCCACGATGTTCGAGAGCACGCCCTGCATGGCCAGCGCGATGCCCGCGCCGGCCACGCCCAGTCCGGCGATCAGCGGCAGCAGCTCCACGCCCAGGTTCTGCAGCGCCATGATCCCGAACAGCGCCAGCACCACCACGCGCACCAGGCGCACCAGCAGCTGGCGCACCGGCGCCTCGAGCTCCAGCGGCTCGAGCACCCGCTCGAGCATGCGGCCCACCCAGCGGCCGGCGAACACCCCGGCGGTGATGATGGCCAGCGCCACCACCACCTTGGGACCGAACTTCATGCCCAGGTCGATGGCGGTGGACTTGATCTGCGCGACGGTCTGGAGGTGGTCGTCCATCTCGAGGGTCTCCGGTTTGGTGTGCGCGGCATTCTAGCCACGGGCCGAGCCGCTACAATGCCGCACCCTCTCCAGCCGGCCGCCGCCATGCCCGATCCCGCCGCCCAGAACGTCCTCGATCCCGAAGCCGCCGGCCTCTGGGCGCGCGTGCAGCAGCTCTGGGCCCTGGCGCAGTCGCGCGATCCCGAGGGCCTGCGCGCGGCGCTGCATCCCGGCTACTCCGGCTGGGAGGCCGACAGCCCCGCGCCCCACGACCGCGAGCACGCCATCGCCTCGGTCAGCGGCGACGCGGCGCGGCTGGAAGCCTTCGCGCTGTTCCCCCTGCACGTGGCGGTGATCGACGGCCACACCGGCGTGGTCCATTACGCCTACACCGCACGCCTGTCCGACGGCGGCGCGCCGCGCGACGTGGCGGGCCGCTGGACCGAGGTGTACGTGCGAAAGGGCACGGACTGGCTGATGGCGGTGGTCTCGGGCGGACCCGAGCCGGCATGATCCCGGCGGCCGGTTGAAGCGCCCGTGGTTCGATCCTCCCTTCCAGCCGCCGCTGCGGCTGGTAGGTGACGGATTCGTGCTCCGGCCGCTGGGTGTTCGCGACGTGGTGGCCGACTACGCCGCGGTGATGTCCAGCCGCGAGGCGCTCTGGACGCTGTTCGGCGAAGGCTGGCACTGGCCGCCCGCCGACATGACCCTCGAGCAGGACCTCGTCGACCTCGCCTGGCACCAGAAGGAGTTCGAGCTGGGCAACTCCTTCGCGTGGACCGTGGCGGCGCCGGACGAATCGCGCCTGCTC
>CAZXJW010000192.1:0-6557 GCA_964641005.1 uncultured Rhodocyclaceae bacterium | reverse complement strand
GTCCTGGATGTTCTCCAGCCACTGGTTGTAGACCGTGGTCCAGTTGTCGGGCACGAAGCGCACCTCGCCGCGCGCCACCACCTCCAGCGCCACCTGGGCGATGGACTTGCCGGGGAACAGCGTGCCCTCGGGCGCGGGTTTGGACATGGCCACGAACCACTGGTCGGTGAGCATGGGCTCCACCACCGCGCCCGTGCGGCCGCAGCGGGGCACCATGAGCTTGTGCGGCTTCACGCCCTCCAGCAGCCCGGCGGCCTCCAGGTCGGCCACCACGCGCTTGCGGGCCTCGTAGCGATCGAGGCCGCGATAGGCCTCGGGCGCGTTCTCGTTGATGGCCGCGGTCAGGGTGAAGACGTTGATCTGCGGCAGGCCGTGGCGCTGGCCCACCGCGTAGTCGTTGAAGTCGTGGGCGGGCGTGATCTTCACGCAGCCGGTGCCGAAGGCGGCGTCCACGTAGTCGTCGGCGATGACGGGAATGCGCCGGCCGGTGAGCGGCAGTTCGAGCATGCGGCCCACGAGATGGCGGTAGCGCTCGTCGGCGGGGTTCACCGCCACGGCCACGTCGCCGAGCATGGTCTCGGGCCGCGTGGTGGCCACCACCAGGCCGCGCACGCCGTCCACGGGGCCGTCGGCGAAGGGGTAGAGCAGGTTCCAGATCCGCCCGTCCTCCTCCTCGCTCTCCACCTCGAGGTCGGACACGGCCGTGCGCAGCACCGGGTCCCAGTTCACCAGGCGCTTGCCGCGATAGATCAGGCCCTGCTCGTGAAGCCGGACGAAGGTCTCCGTCACCACGCGCGAGAGCTTGTCGTCCATGGTGAAGTACTCGCGGCCCCAGTCGCAGGAGTCGCCCAGGCGGCGCATCTGGCCGGTGATGGTGGCGCCGGACTGGCGCTTCCATTCCCACACCTTCTCCACGAAGGGGCCGCGGCCCATGGCGCGCCGGTCCAGGCCCTGCTGCTCGAGCTGGCGTTCCACCACGATCTGGGTGGCGATGCCGGCGTGGTCGGTGCCCGGCAGCCAGAGCGTGTTGAAGCCGCGCATGCGGTGCATGCGGGTGAGCGCGTCCATGATGGTCTGGTTGAACGCGTGGCCCATGTGCAGCGTGCCCGTGACGTTGGGCGGCGGCAGCTGGATGCAGAAGCCGGGCTGGCCGGCGGTGGCGCCGGCGGCGAAGTAGCCGCGCGATTCCCACAGCGGGTACCAGCGCCGCTCGATCTCGGCGGGCTCGAAGCTCTTGGCGAGTTCCATGGGGGCGACGGGAGGGAAAAGGCGCGGATTATAGCGGCCGGGTCCGCGCCGGCCCCGGCACCGGGCGGATCAGTCGCCGCGCGGCGGCGCGTGCTCGCGCAATGCCTGCGCCACGGCTGCGGGAATCTCCTCGCGCAGCCGTGCCGCGAGGGCCTGGGTGGCGGCATCGAGACGCGCCGCCAGCTCGGGGACGAGCTCGCGGCCGAGCAGCTCGGACATCTCGGCATCCAGGCGCACGCGGATGCGCTCGAACACGGCGTCCTCGAGGGCGCGGCGCTGGTCGTCGGGCAGAGCGTCGATGGTGATCTCGTGATCCGGACCGGGGCCTGAGTCGAGCGTGTAGTCGATGCCGGCCGGGTCCCCTTCCTCGGGGCTGCCCGCCGTCTCCACGTCGATGGGGGGGGGTGGCAGGGTGGGCGCCGGAGGCGTCGGGACCACCGGCGCCGCCGATGGTGGTGTCGCGACCGCCACCTGCGGACCGCTCACCAGGTCGGTGAGCGTGGGAATCTGCGGCGCCGCCGGCGCGCGCTCGAGCGCCGCGGCCTGCGCCGCGCGCGCGGCGGCCTCGCGGTGCCGCGCCATCAGCGCCTCGGCGCGATCCACCGCACTGGGTGCGGGACCCGGGGAAGCCGCGGACGGGCGCTCGGCCAACTCAGTCGACTCCGGCGCTGCTGCCCGAGATGTCGTGAGCGTGCAGCTCGTAGCCGCGATCACGGTAGAACCGGAAGCGGCTGCGGCCGGCGGCCGCGTCGTCCTCGGCCGTGCCCACGATCTCCACCAGGCGCTGGAAGCGGCTGAACACCTCGGGTGTGTCCATGCGCAGGTTCATCAGCAGGTCGTCGCGGTCCACGCCCGAGAGGTCGTGGTCGAGGACCACCGGCGTGACCGGCGCGAGCGGGTGCCTGGCGCGCACGTGCGGGATGAAGCCCGTGGCCGGCGTGGTCCACAGCAGCCTGTCGAGCCGCTCGGTGGTTTCCTCGTCGGGCGTGAGGATGATCACGCGCAGCCCCGCGGCCAGCGCCTTGGCGCTGATGGAGCAGGCCGCCTGCAGCTTGTTGGAGGCGTGGTGGTAGAAGTCGATCCGGGTCATGCCGCGCTAGCGCACCGCGCGACCCATGAGGAAGCGCGTTAGCAGCGGCACGGGGCGGCCCGTGGAGCCCTTGTCGCGCCCCGACTTCCAGGCGGTGCCGGCGATGTCCAGGTGTGCCCACGGGTACTTGCGGGCGTAGCGCGCCAGGAAGCAGGCCGCCGTGACGCTGCCGGCCGGGCGCCCGCCGATGTTGGCCATGTCGGCGAAGGGGCTCTTGATCTGCTCCTGGTAGTCGTCCCACAGCGGCATGTGCCAGACGCGGTCCCACGCCGCGTCGCCGGCGGCGCGCAGCTCGGCGGCGAGCTCGTCGCGATTCGAGAACAGGCCCGTGGCCACGTGGCCCAGGGCGATGACGCAGGCGCCCGTGAGGGTGGCGATGTCGATCACGGCGGAGGGCTCGTATCGTTCGGCGTAGGTGAGCGCGTCGCAGAGGATCAGGCGGCCTTCCGCGTCGGTGTTGAGGATCTCGATGGTCTGGCCCGACATGGAGGTGACGATGTCGCCGGGCCGGGTGGCCGTGCCGCTGGGCATGTTCTCGCAGGTGGGCACCAGGCCCACCAGGTTGACCGGCAGCTTCATGCCCGCCACCGCCTCGAACGTGCCGAGCACGCTGCCCGCGCCGGACATGTCGTACTTCATCTCGTCCATGTCGCCGGCGGGCTTGAGGGAGATCCCGCCGGTGTCGAAGGTGATGCCCTTGCCCACCAGCACCACGGGCTTGTGCTTCTTCGGCGCGCCGTTGTACTCGAGCACGATGAAGCGCGGCGGCTCCGCGCTGCCCTGCGTGACCGCGAGGAACGCCCCCATGCCGAGCTTCTCGATCTGGCGCCGGTCGAGCACCGTGACCTTGAGCTTGTGGCGCTTGCCCAGCCGCACGGCCTCCTCGGCGAGGTAGGTGGGCGTGCAGACGTTGGGAGGCAGGTTGCCCAGGTCGCGGGCGAGCGACACGCCGGCACCCAGGGCCGCGCCCTGCGCCACGGCCGCCTGCAGGGCGGCGCCGGCCTTGTCGGGCGCGGCGAGCACGAGCTTCGCGAGGCCCCGGGCACTGTCTTCCTTGCGGCTCTTCATGCGGTCGAAGCGGTACGCAGACTCGGCGGCCACCTGGGCTGCATGCTGGGCGAGCACCTCGCCAGCCACGTCCTTCACGCCCCACTCCAGCGCGAACAGCGCGGCCTCGCGGGCCGCGCTGCCGGCCGCGGCGCGGATGCCCGCGGCCACGGCCTCGCGGAAGCCCTTCAGGCCGAGCTCGCCTTCCTTGCCCAGGCCCGTGACCACCACCCGCTCGGCCGTCACGCCGGCGGGCGCGTGCAGCACCAGGGTGGAGCCGGCCTTGCCGGTGAGATCGCCGCGGCGCGCGAGCGCTGCGAGCTGACCGCCGGAGGCCTTGTCGATGGCGCGGGCGGCGGGTGCGAGCTTGCCGCCCTCGCAGGCACCCACGATGACGCAGGCGGTGCGCACGCGCTCGGCGGCGAGAGACTTGAGGCTGGACTCCACGATGGCTCCTGTTATTCTTCGGCGTTGAAAACAATCGTGAAATTATCCTCGGTGCCGTCGAGAAAAGTCAAAACGCCGTGATCTTCCAGCGCGCCCTGCTGCGCGAGTTCGCCAACACCGGGCTCGCCATCTTCCTGGTCCTGCTGATGATCACCATCACGACCCAGCTCATCCGCATGCTCGGCTGGGCGGCGCAGGGCGTGATTCCCACCGAGGCGGTGCTGATCCTGCTCGGGCTCGCGGCGTTGCGCTACCTGCCCATCCTGCTGTCGCTCACCCTGTTCCTGTCGGTGCTGGCCTCGCTCACGCGCAGCTACCGCGATTCCGAGATGGTGGTGTGGTTCGCCTCCGGTCGCGGACTGGTGTCGTGGCTGCGGCCCGTGCTGCTGTTCGCCGCACCCTTCGTGGTGCTGATCGCCGTGCTGTCGCTGGCGCTGTCGCCCTGGGCGGTGGGCAAGGCCGAGGTGTACCGATCCCAGCTCGAGAACCGCGACGACGTCTCGGCCATCTCGCCCGGAGTCTTCAAGGAGGCCAGGAGCGCCGACCGGGTGTACTTCGTGGAGAAGCTCACCAGCGACCTGTCCATGGTGGCCAACATCTTCGTGAGCTCCAAGCAGAACGAGCGCCAGGGCGTGATGGTGGCCGCGCGCGGCTTCGCCGAGACCGCCGAGAACGGCGACCGCTTCCTGGTGCTGCTCAACGGCCGCCGCTACGAGGGCACGCCGGGATCGGCCGAGTACCGCATCACCGAGTTCGAGCGCTACGCCGTGCGCATCGAGACCCAGGAGGCGAACAAGTTCATGCCCTCCTCCAGTTCGCGGGCCACGCGCGAGCTGCTGGCCGATCCCACGCCGGGCAACCAGGCGGAGCTGATCTGGCGGGTGGGCATCCCGGTGTCGGCGCTGGTGCTGGCGCTGCTGGCCGTGCCCATGAGCTTCGTGAACCCGCGCGCGGGGCGCTCGCTCAACATCATCCTCGCCATCCTGCTCTACATGGTCTACAGCAACCTCATCTCCATCAGCCAGTCGTGGGTGGGACGGGGCACGCTGCCGCCGCTGGCGGGCTGGACGGTGGTGCACGCGGCCATGGCGCTGCTGCTCGCCTTCCTGGTCTGGCGCCGCATGGCCGTGACGCCGCTGCTGCGGGGGCTGCGCCGGTGAGGACGCTGCGTCGCTACATCTGGCGACAGGTGATCGGCGCCGTGGCGCTGGTCATGGGCGCGCTGCTCATGCTGTTCGCCTTCTTCGACCTGATCCAGGAACTGGGGGACGTGGGCAAGGGCAACTACAGCGTGCCCATGGCGCTGTTCAAGGTGGGGCTGGCGGCTCCGGGCCACGTCTACGAGCTGTTCCCCATCGGAACCCTGCTGGGCACCCTGTTCGCTTTCGCCCAGATGGTGGCCAACTCCGAGTACACGGTGATGCGCGTGTCCGGCATCTCCGCCCGCCGCATGGCCATGACGCTGGCGCCGCTGGGACTGATGCTGGCGCTGGCGGCCTTCATGGTGGGCGAATTCGTCGCGCCCCTGTCCGAGGCCGCCGCCCAGCGCATGCTGCTCAAGGCGCGCAACACCGGGGTGATCGCCCAGGAGTTCCGCTCCGGCCTGTGGGTCAAGGACGACGACAGTTTCGTGAACGTGGCCCAGGTGAGCACCGACAACGTCCTCACCGGCATCCGCATCTACGAGTTCGACGACGAGTACCGCCTGCGCGCCATCCGCGACGCCCGGTCGGGCACCTTCAAGGGCGGCTCCCGCTGGACGCTGCGCGACGTGGTGAGCACCGAGTTCGTGGAGTCGGGCGCGCGCGTGCGCCGCAGCGATGGTCAGGACTGGGAGTCGGTGCTGAATCCCGGCATCCTCGAGGTGCTCATGGTGGTGCCCGAGCGCATGGCCTTCGGCAGCCTCTACGAGTACGTCCAGCACCTGCGCGAGAACCGCCAGGCCACCCAGCGCCACGAGATCGCGCTGTATTCCAAGGTGGTCTATCCGCTGGCGGTGGTGGTGATGATGTTCCTGGCGCTGCCCTTCGCGTATTTCCGCGTCCGCGAGGGCGGGGTGAGCGGCAAGATCTTCACGGGCATCATGCTCGGCCTGGGATTCCACCTGGCCTCGCGGCTGTTCGGCCACCTCGGCCTGCTCAACGCCTGGCCGCCGCTGTTCGCCGCCGCCTTCCCGTCGCTGCTGTTCCTGCTGGCGGCGTTCGGGTTGATGTGGTTCGTGGAACGGCGGTAGGAGCGACTGGCGACGCGGCCCTGCGAAGCTGGCCGCACTCGCCCTCTCCGGTGTGATGGGGAGAGGGCTCCGGAACGGCGGTAGGAGCGACTGGCGACGCGGCCCTGCGAAGCCGGGCCCTCAGATCGGCGCCCGCACGATGCGGGTGCCCAGCAGCCGGTCGTGCAGGAACTGGCGGTCGCGGTCGAACACGGCCCAGAGGAATCCCGCGCCCGCGGCGAGCAGGCCCGCCAGGGCCAGGGCGTAGCGGGCGGCGGCCCGCCCGGCGGGCAGCCGGCTGCCGTCGGTTCTCTGGAGCCTGAGCCCCCAGGTCTTCATGCCCAGGGTCTGGCCCGACCGTGTCCAGCAGTAGACGAAGTAGACGCCACAGAGGCCCACCAGCCAGGCCTGCTGGACGTGGCGCATCAGGCCGCGGGTGCCATCGCCGAACAGCTTCAGGAACACCAGGTCGCCGATGAACACCAGGCCCACCAGCAGTATCGATTCGTACAC
>CAZXJW010000191.1:0-6562 GCA_964641005.1 uncultured Rhodocyclaceae bacterium | reverse complement strand
CGTCGGCGTGCAGGTCGGGCACGCCAGGGAAGGTCGCCTGCAGCTCGGCGACGATGCCGTCGAGGCTGCGGGTGCCGTCCACCCGCTTCATGATCTCGCCGGCGCTGCCCGGGAGCTTGACCATGCCCTCCGGGTAGAGCAGCACGTGGCAATCCTGCGCCGGTTCCCATTGGAACCGGAAATACTTGGCCAGTTCGATGGGGGCGGCGTGATCGAAGGGCACGCGCTTGGGTTGCGCCATCGCTACAGCACCTTCCGGTCGCCGATGCCGTAGGCCACGGACATGGCGTCGCACATGGTCCACAGCACGTCGAGCTTGAACTGGACGATGTCCAGGGCCCGCTGCTGCTGCTCGCGGGTCTGGAAGTAGCCCAGGGTCACGCGCAGGCCATGCTCCACGTCGCGGCGCGCCTCGGACAGGCGCTTGCGGAAGTAGGCGTAGCCCTTCTGGTCGATCCAGGGGTAGTGCTGCGGCCAGTTGGCAAGGCGCTCCTTGTGGATCTCGGGGGCGAACAGCTCGGTGAGCGAGGAGCAGACGGCCTCCTGCCACGGGCGCTGGCGCGCGAAGTTGATGTACGCGTCCACGGCGAAGCGCACCCCGGGCAGCACGTGCCTGAGCGAGGTGACCTCGGCGCGATCCAGGCCCACCGCGTCGGCGAGCGTGAGCCAGGCCTCGATGCCGCCCTCGTCACCCGTGGTGCCGTCGTGGTCGATGATGCGCTGGATCCACAGCCGCCGGTGGTCGCGGTCGGGCATGTTGGCCATGATGGCCGCGTCCTTGATGGGGATCGCCACCTGGTAATAGAACCGGTTGCAGACCCAGCCCTGGATCTGCTCGCGGGTGAGCCCGCCGCTGTTCATCGCCACGTGGTAGGGGTGGTAGATGTGGTAGCGGCTGCCCTTGGCGCGGATCTGCGCCTCGAACTCCTCGCGGTTCCACGGCAGCGATTCGGCGGCGCCCATGGCGGTCTCCTCAGAGCTGGATGTCCATTCCGTCGAAGGCCACCTCGATGCCGTGGCGCGCCAGCTCGGCGCGCTGCGGGGAGTCCTCGTCCAGGATGGGGTTGGTGTTGTTGATGTGGATGAGCACCTTGCGGCTGGCCCTGAGCGGGCGCAGCACCTCGATCATGCCACCGGGGCCGGACTGGGGCAGGTGGCCGATGTCGCGCGCCCGCTTCCTGGAGATTCCCAGCTGCACCATCTCGTCGTCGGTCCAGAAGGTGCCGTCCACCATCACGCAGTCGGCCTCGGCCATGAACGGGACGAGGTGGGGCTCGATCTCGCCGAGGCCCGGCGCGTAGAACACGCTGCGGCCCGTGCGTGTGTCGGTGATGCGCATGCCCACGTTGTCGCCCTCGTGCGGGTCGTTGCGGTGGGGCGAGTAGGGCGGCGCCTTGCTCTTGAGCGGCACGGCCGTGAACGACAGCCCCTCGACGCCGTCGATGGCGAAGGTGCTGCCAGCGGCCGTGGGCAGGCGGTGCCAGTCGACCGTGCAGTAGTGGCCGAGGATGTTGAACAGCGGATTGCCCGTGGTCATGTCCTCGCGGACCATGTCCGTGCACCAGACGGGCAGCGGCTTGCCCTCGCGCAGCATGAGCAGGCCGGTGGTGTGGTCGATCTGCCCGTCCATGAGCACCACGGCGCGGATGCCGGTATCGCGGATGCCGCGCGCCGGCTGCAGCTCGGGGAAGGCGCGGATCTGGGCGAGGATGTCGGGCGAGGCGTTGAACAGCACCCAGTCGGTGCCGTTGGTGCTCACGCAGATGGAGGATTGGGTGCGGGCCGTGGCGCGCACGGTGCCCTTGCGCAGGCCGTCGCACATGGGGCAGTTGCAGTTCCACTGGGGGAAACCCCCGCCGGCGGCGGCGCCGAGGACCCGGATTCGCATGGTGATGGTGCTCTGGCTGGCGCCCGCGGCAAGGGCCGGCAGGGCAATCGGAGGGACGGCGGGGCCGCCTGGGGCGGCCCCGCCGCACAGCTCAACCGGTTAGCGGTTGGCGATGTACATCGTCACTTCGAAACCGAAGCGCATCTCGGTGTACTCAGGCTTGCTCCACATGGCTACCTCCAGAGTGTTAGAGTTTGCGGATCCGCAGGTCCGGATGGACCTGCTTCCATAGCGATACCGTCCAGACGCTTCGTTCCGGAACCGTGTCCCCGGAGGGGACGGCGCCGGACGCGAATCGCGGGTATGCGGTATGCCGGCGCGAAGTGTCCGGGAATGATGCGATCACCACCCACGGAAAAATCAGCATTGTGGTCTCATGATTTTCATGAGATTGGCGGAGCACGCCCGAGGGGCGTCGCGGTGAAGGCGATGCTCCGATGAGCGCCGCGGTCATGGGCGCGCCTGGCGCCGGGTTGCTCGTCGAGTGGTATCGCGAGAAGCCGTTTCGCCTGGCGCTCGTGGTGTCGCTGGTGGCCCACGGGCTGCTGGTCCTGTTCGCCCCGCCGTTGCGTCACATTCCCTCCGCCGAGCGGCCGGTGCTGCAGGTGGAGATGATAGAGCCGGAGAAGAAGGCACCGCCTCCGCCACCGCCGAAGGAGCCTCCACCGAAGCCGAAGATGGAGGTGAAGCCGCCCCCGAAGCCGGTCCCCCAGCCGGTGGTGCAACCGGCACCGCAGCCGGTTCCGCAGCCCCCCCCGCCGCGGGAACTCGCGCCGCTCGAGAGCCGCGAGGTGCCGCAGCAGCAGCCCGTGCCCGAGTTCAAGCCACAGCCGCGTCCCGAGCAGCTGCCCGCGGTGCGTCCGGAGCCCCGGCCTGACCTGCGTCCCATGCCGCGGCCCGAGGCGGCCGTGGCGCCGCGCATCGAATCGCGCACCGCCCTCACCGCACCCGCCCCCGCTCCGGACCTCAAGCCCCAGGTGAGGCCGGATGCACCGGTGGACGTGGTGCGCCCGGATCCCCGACCCGACGTGCGCCCGGATCCGCGGCCCGTGGTCCAGGTGGCGCCCACTCTCACCGCGAAGCCGGAGGTGCGACCCGAGCCCGTTGCGCCGGTGGTGCGCGCCGAGACACCGGTGGTGCGCAGCGAGCCGCGTCCGGAGCCGCGCCCCGAAGTCCAGGCCAGCCGCCCGGCACCCATCGCGCAGGTGGCGCCTGCGGTTGCCGCCACTTCGGTCGCGCCGCCGCCGCCCGTGGACGCGCCGACCCTGCGTGCCGATGCCCCTGCGCCCGTTCCCTCCGCCCAGGCCACGCCTGCGCGCCCCGGACCGGCGCGCGCGACCGTCAGCGGCGCGCCCACCACGAGCGGGTTCGACCGCGCCGTGCTCGAGCGCTACGCGCTGGATTTCTCGCGTGCCATCGGCCTCAACCAGAACTACCCCCGTCGCGCCATCCAGCTGGGCTGGCAGGGCAAGGCGGAACTCGAGGTGCGGGTGGGCGCCGACGGCGAGATCCGCGAGGTCCGCGTGGCGAAGCCCTCGGGCTACCCGATTCTCGACGAGGAAGCCGTGGCCATGGTCAAGCGCACCCGCCAGCTGCCATCGGTCCCGGACGGCTTCCGTGGCCGGGAGTTCACCGTGCTCGTCCCGGTGGTGTTCAAGCTCGAATGAGGCCTCGCCGCGCCGCCCGGCGCGCGCACGCCGGCTCCGCATGACCACGCTCTACCCGCCCATCGAGCCGCACCTGCGCGGCTTCCTGCCCGAGGCCGATGGCCACCGCGTGCGCTACGAGGTGAGCGGAAACCCGCAGGGCGTGCCTGTGCTGTTCCTGCACGGCGGACCGGGCAGCAGCGCGAAGCCCGACCATCGCCGCTACTTCGATCCGGCGCGCTATCGCATCGTGCTGTTCGACCAGCGCGGCTGCGGCGGCAGCCTCCCAGCGGGCGGGCTGGCCGCCAACACCACGGCCCACCTGGTGGGCGACATCGAACGCCTGCGCGAGCTGCTGGGCGTGCGGCGCTGGATCCTGTTCGGCGGCTCCTGGGGCAGCACCCTCGCGCTCGCCTACGCCCAGGCCCGTCCGCAGGCCGTGCTCCGGCTGGTGCTGCGCGGAATCTTCCTCGCGTCGCGCGCCGAACTCGACTGGTACTTCGACGGGCTGGAGGAGTTCGTTCCGGAGGCCCGCGCCCGGCTGTTCGAGCCGGCGCCCGGCGCGCCCTGGCCCGTCCTGGTGAAGACCTACGAGGGGCTTCTCAACCACCCCGATGCCGGGGTCGCGGCCGAGGCGGCGGCGCACTGGAGCGCCTTCGAGTCCGCGGTCATGGCCATCGGCGAGTCTGCCGCCATGCCCCCGCCCGCGAGCGGCGACGAGGCGCTGCTTGCGCGGGCGCGGGTGCAGGTCCACTACCTTGCCCACGAGTGCTTCCTGCGCCCCGGCGAACTGCTCGACAACGTGGCGCGCATCGCCCACCTGCCGGCCACGCTGGTGCAGGGCCGCATGGACTTCGTCTGCCCGCCACGCACCGCCGTGGCGCTGCACCGCCGCTGGCCGGGCTCGCGGCTGGTGATGGTGGAGCAGGGCAGGCACGCCTCCTCGCACCCCGGCATCGAGCGCGAACTGGTCGCCGCCGCCGACGCGGCGCTCGCCTGAGAGGCCCCCGGGCGGCCCCATGCGCGCGATGAGCCTGCGCTTCCGCATCAATCTGCTGATCAGCGTGGTGACGGCGCTGTTCGTCGTCGCGCTGTTCAAGGTGGTCATCGACGATTCGCGGCGCTCCATCCGCGAGGAGATGGAAGGCGCCAACCGGGTGACCCTGCAACTGCTCTCCACCGTGCTGCGCGATGCCGGCATGCGCGGCGATGCGGAGCGCGCGGGACAGGTGCTGCTGGGATTCCTGCGCGAGCTGGGCCGGGTCCGGGCCCACGACATCCGCCTGTTCGACCGCGACGACCGCGAGCTCTACGCCTCGCCTCCCTCGGTGTACAAGGCCGGTCGCTCGGCGCCCGGGTGGTTCGCGGCGCTGGTGCAGCCCCAGCTCCCTGTGATCAACCTGCCGGTCAATGGCGGCCACCTCGTGGTCACCGTGGATTCCTCGCGCTCGATCCTGGACGCCTGGGATGATTTCACCGAGCTGGTGATCCTCGCGGTGATGTTCGCCGTTGCGGTGAACGCGCTGGTGTTCTTCTTCGTGGGCCGCTCGGTGCGCCCGGTGAGCAAGGTGGCGGAGGGACTGCGGCGCATGGAGCGCGGCGAGTTCCACACCCGGCTGCCGCACTTCTCCGTGCCCGAGTTCGACGCCATCGGCGGCAGCTTCAACCACATGGCCGATGCGCTGGAGGCTAGCCAGGCGGAGAACCGGCGCCTGGCGCTGATCGCGCAGCAGTCCGGCGACGCGATCCTCACCCACGACCTCGAGGGGCGGGTGGGGTACTGGAATCCCGCGGCCGAGCGGCTGCTGGGCTACAGCGCCGCCGAGATGGCGGGACGGCCGGTGGACTGCGTCGTGCCCGAGGACAGGCGCGCGGAACTGGTCGCCCACGGCGATCTCATCCGCCAGCGCGGCCTGATCGACCACGTGGAGACGGTGCGCCTGGCGCGCGACGGGCGGCGCGTGGAGGTGGCGCTGTCGGCGGCGCCCCTGGTGGACCCGGCCTCGGACACGGTCATCGGCGCGATCTGGTCGCTGCGCGACGTCACCGCCGCCAAGCGCGCCCGGGAGGCCGAGGCCGAGCTGGCCCAGAACCGCCACCTCACGCGCATGATCCAGACGCGCCTGGAGGAGGAGCGCAGGCTCATCGCCCGCGAACTGCACGACGAGCTCGGCCAGTACGTCACGGCGATCAAGACCCTGGGCGCGGTGATCGCCAACCAGACCCGCGACAGCGGCGGCGAGACCCACCGCAGCGCCGGCACCATCGTCGAGGTGGCCGAACGCATCTACGATATCGTCCACGACATCGTGCGCCAGCTGCGGCCCAGCGCGCTCGACCACCTCGGGCTGCGCGATGCACTCGAGGACCTCGTGGGCAACTGGCGCCGGCTGCACCCCCAGATCGCCGTGGAGCTGCGCATTGCCGGCGCGCTCGACGGTCTCGGCGAGGAGACCAACATCACCGTCTACCGCATCGTCCAGGAGTGCCTCACGAACGTGGTCAAGCACGCCCACGCCAGCCAGGTGGAGATCGACGTCCAGCGCCTCGAGGCCGCGCCGCTGCGCCTGTGGGTGCGCGACGACGGGCGTGGCCTGCGTGAGCGCAACACGGTGGAGGCGGCGCGCTTCGGGCTGCTGGGCATGCGCGAGCGCACCGAGGCCCTGGGCGGACGCTTCGAGCTCGAGGGTGCCCCGGGGCGCGGGGTCACGGTGCGGGTGGAACTGCCAGCGGTCGCGGCCGTGGCAGGGGAGGGCATGGCGTGAGCGAGGCTGCCATCCGGGTGATGCTGGTGGACGACCATGCGGTGGTGCGCATGGGCTTTCGCATGCTGCTGGAGAGTTCACCCGACATCCGGGTGAGCGCGGAGGCCGACAGCGGCGAGGAGGCGCTGCGCCGCCTGGGCGAGGTGAAGCCGGACGTGGTGGTTCTCGACCTGTCCATGCCCGGCATCGGCGGCCTCGAGGCGCTGTCGCGCATGCTGGCCCACGCGCCCGCCACCCGGGTGCTGGTGCTCACGGCCCACGAG
>CAZXJW010000190.1:0-6611 GCA_964641005.1 uncultured Rhodocyclaceae bacterium | reverse complement strand
CGCCGGGCCTCGATGCGCTGGCCCACCTCCGGGTCTGGATACCGGTGGAAGGAGGCACGGAATCCCTGAACGTGGGGGCTGCGGCGGCGGTGCTGTGCTTCGAACGGGTCCGGCAGCTGCGCCCAGCCGCGCGACGCTAGTTCCGGGCTGCGCGGCGCCGCACATCGGCGCCCACGCCGGCAAGGCCGCCGAGCATCAGCTTCCACGTACCCGGTTCGGGGATGGGAACCGGGTTCACCCAGCGGTGGTGTTTCTCGACGTCACCGCGGGGGTTCGTCTGCAGCACCGTCACGCCTGGGCTCCCCTGGAGCGCCAGCTGCCCGGTGAAGTCGGCTACGCGGGGCTTGGCCGCGGCGAACCGACGTTCCTGCGACCAGCCAGCGGCGAGTTCTGCTTCGTGCAACAGGCACGAAGCCGGAAGTCGTGCCTTGCACACACCGCCGACGCCCGGGCTGGAACCGACGCCGTCTTCCGCTCGGTGGAGAAGGTAAACGATTGCTTACTTTTTTATAGCCGCGAACCTGCGAGTGTGGCACCCTCCTGAAGCAGGGATTCCCCGACATTCAATCTTCACGAGAGTGATCGCGCATGTATCAATGCGAACGCCGTTGCATCCGGATATCCGCCTTGCTTGTTTTATTTGTTTGCGCGGCTAGCGCCTCGGCCGTGTCGCTGCCGCGCGAGATGCGGCAGGAACTGGGCGGATCTGCACTCGACCAGTCTGTCCTCGACAGGGGGCGTGAACCGCAGCGCTTCGGCGAAGCCCGGTCCCCTGTCCAACCGGTGTCCGATTCCGGCGTGCTTCAGGTGCCGATACAGGTCGCGGAGAAGGCGTCACCCAAGGCCACGCCGGAGCCGGGGCGCGTCGCGCCGAAGCTGGCACAGGAAGAGGAGCAGATGCGCCTCAAGGCATCACCCAAAGCGACGCCAGGAACTTCCGTCGCCCCGAAGGCAGCGCCTGCAACCTCGCCACCGCCCGTGAAGGCATCTCCGAAGGCAATCCTCTAGGGCGTCGAAGGACAGCGCCGCACGTGCGTCACAGGTGGGGCGATCTCGACGGGATCGGCCGCCCGGGCAGCCCGTGGGGACGACGATGCGTTTCCACGTGAGACAGCGGGGCGTGCCAGGGGCGGGCTCGCGCCCGCGGGGTCATGAACTCCAGAGCATCGCCCAGTAGTTTACATAATAAGCATTATGCGTTTGACGGAGCGCCCCGTCCGTCTCATACCCCCACCAGAACGGCTCAGGCGGCAGCCTGGGAAATCCCGCCCGACGCCGGCACCGCGTCCCGGAAAAGCCGGAAGAAGTTCGCCGTCGTGGTGGCCGCGAGGACCTCGAGACTGACCCCGCGCACCTTCGCCACCTCCTCGGCCACGTGGCGGACGAAGGACGGTTCGTTGGTGCGGCCCCGATGGGGCACCGGCGCGAGGTACGGCGAATCGGTCTCCACCAGCAACCGGTCCTCCGGGACGCGGCGGGCCACCTCCCGGAGGTCGGCGGCATTGCGAAAGGTCACGATGCCCGACATGGAGATGTAGAACCCCATCTCCATCGCCGCCGCTGCCACGTCCCAGGTTTCCGTGAAACAGTGCATCACCCCGGCGGGACCGCAGGCGCCTTCCTCGCGCATGAGCCGAAGCGTGTCTTCGGCGGCGCTTCGCGTGTGGATGATGAGCGGCTTGCCGGTCTCGCGCGCGGCGCGGATGTGGGTGCGAAAGCGCGCCTGCTGCACCCCTGCGCGCTCGGGTTCGCGGTAGTAGTCGAGGCCCGTCTCGCCGATGGCGACGATCCTCGGATGGGCCGCGAGCGACACCAGCCGCGCCACGTCCGGCTCCTCACCGCCATGATGATCGGGATGCACGCCCACGGAAGCGAAGAAATTCGCGTGCCGTTCCGCCACGCCGCGCACGCGCGGGAAGTCCTCGAGGTTCACCGAGACGCACAGGGCATGGCCCACGCCCGCCTGCGCCATGCGCGCCGCCACCCCGTCGAGCTGGGGCAGCAGCTCCGGGAAATCCACGTGGCAGTGGGAATCCACCAGCACGGCGGTCACATCGTGTGGGTGGGGCGGGTGGACTTCGCCTGCGCAGCCAGCAGCGCCTCGATGCGGGTGCGGGCCTGCTGGCCGCCCTCGTCGTCCTTGAACTGCACGCCCACGCCCTGGACCTTGTTGCCCTGGGCGCCCGCCGGCGTGATCCAGATCACCTTGCCTGCCACGGGAATCTTGTTCGGATCCGACATCAGGCTGATCAGCATGAAGATCTCGTCGCCGAGCTTGTAGGGCTTGTTGGTGGGGATGAACATCCCGCCGCCCTTCACGTAGCCCATGTAGGCCGCATGGAGGATGGCCAGGTCCTTGATGTTCAGCGACAGCGCGGTGGTGCGCGCCGGGTCGGCCTTTTCGGCTGCTGGACTCATAGGGCTTGGCTTTCGATGAGGATCAGTTCGGTCTGGAGGCGCACGTTCAGGGGATGCTCGAGCAGGCGCCGTGCCTGCGCCATGCGTCGCTCGAATCCGGCCACCGCAAGAGCATCCGTCCGCCGCGCCACGGCCAGGATGGCATCCGACCTGTCGGAATGATATCGGACGCCCAGGGAAAATCTTGCGGACATCACGTCCGCGGCCCAGGTCTGGGCCACATGTACCACCGTGGCCCAGTCGGCATCCTGGACGTCCAGGCCGGCTATCCCCGCCTCCCGGTTCCCGAGGCGTTCGAGCAGGGCCTGGCGCACCTGCCAGTAGCGCTCGTCCAGCGCCGCGGCCGCCTCGGGCATGCCACCGGCCTGTGCCAGGGCCAGCGCGGCATGGGCCTTTCCCTGCGCCTCGAGCCAGGCCGCCGCCGCCTCGGCGGATGGCGGCGGCAGGACGAATCGCACGCACCGGCTGCGGATCGTCGGCAGAAGTCGCCCCGGGGCGTTGCTCACCAGGATGAAGCGCGCCGCCGCCGGCGGCTCCTCGAGGTCCTTGAGCAGCGCATTGGCCGCCACGGCGTTGAGGCTCTCGGCCGGTCGTAGGAGCACCACCCGAACCCGGTTGCGGGTCGGGCTGATGCGGATGAAGGAACCCGCGGCCCTCACCTCCTTGACGCCGATCTCCCGGCGCTTGCGCTTGCCCTTCTCGGACGGGGCTTCGGCCCCCTCCTCGCCCTCCTCCTCCTCGCGCTCGACGGTGGGATCGAGCAGCAGGAAGTCCGGGTGGGCATCGGCCATGAACCAGCGGCAGTCGTCGCAGTGCCCGCAGGCCAGGCCATCTGCACCGGTGCTGGCGCACAGCTGTGCCTGGGCGAGCGCCCTCGCGAAGCCCACCTCCCCGGATCCGCGCGCCGCCACGAGCAGCAGCGACTGGGGTGGCGGGGCCCCCGCGAATCGCTCGGCCCAAGCCCTTCGATGCCACTGGAACATTTTTAAAACATAGCCTTGCAAAGCTTACTTAATGTGGTTTCCAGACTCCGAACCGTAGGACTCAAGGCGCGAGGGCCTCGAGCTTTGCCACCACCCGCGCGCCCACCTCGTCGACCGGAAGGCTGGCGTCGATGACCACGATGCGCCCCTCGGACGCGCTGGCCCTGCGGAGGTAGGCCTCGCGCACGCGCACGTGGAACGCCAGTTCCTCCGCCTCGAATCGATCCGGCGCTTCGTTCCGGCCCGTGCGACGGGCGTGGGCGCGGGCGGGATCCACGTCGAACAGCAGCGTCAGGTCGGGCTGCAGGCCCTGCTGGACCCAGGCCTCCAGCGCGGCGATGCGCTCCTGCGCCAGGCCCCGCCCCCCGCCCTGGTAGGCATGGGTGGCGTCGGTGAAGCGGTCGCAGAACACCCACCGCCCGCCAGCAAGGGCCGGGCGGATCACCTCGGCGAGATGCTCGCTGCGTGCCGCGAACATCAGCAGCAGTTCGGTCTCGGGATCGATGCGGCGCCGCGCGTCGAGGACGATGGCGCGCAAGGCTTCCCCGAGCGCGGTACCGCCTGGCTCGCGGGTGGCGATATGCTCGATGCCGCGGGCGGAGGCCCAGGCAAGGGCACGGGCCACCTGGGTGCTCTTGCCGGCGCCGTCGATGCCCTCGAAGGTGACGAAACGTCCCGGCATGGGCGTCAGCGCCGCCGCTGGTATCGGTCGACGGCGCGGTTGTGCTCGAGCAGCGACTTCGAGAACACCGAGGAGCCGTCGCCACGGGCGACGAAGTAAAGCGCCTCCGACTGGGCAGGCCGGCTCGTGGCCGCGAGCGCGGCCTCGCCCACCAGGGCAATGGGACTGGGCGGCAGGCCGGCACGGGTGTAGCTGTTGTAGGGCGTGTCGGTCTCCAGATCCACGCGGCGCAGGTTGCCGTCGAAGCGGACCCCCAGGCCGTAGATGACGGTGGGGTCGCTCTGCAGCCGCATGCCTCGACGCAGCCGGTTGGCGAACACGGCTGCCACCAGCGGTCGGTCGGTGGCCACCCCCGTCTCCTTCTCGACGATGGAAGCCAGGATGAGCATCTCGTAGGCCGATGTCACGGGCAGGCCCGGCACGCGCTGGTCCCAGTGGAAGGCGAGTCGTTCGCGCAGCTTCTGATGCGCCTTGCGCAGCACCACCAGGTCGCTGGAGCCCACGGCGAAGCGGTAGGTGTCCGGGAAAAGCAGGCCCTCGGGATGGCGCTCCACCACGCCGATGCCCTCGAGCAGCGCGGCATCGCTCCAGCCGCGCGTGTCGTGGCGCAGGCTGGGGTGGGCATCGAGGGCCGCCCTCGCCTGCCGGAGCGTCCACCCCTCGATGAACTGGATCGTGTCCTGCAGCGACTGCCCGCGGGCGAGCATGTCGATGATCCTGTCCGGCGAGAGGTCCGGCGTGATCTCGTAGACGCCCGCCTGGAGGCGATCACCCTGGCCACGCAGGCGCGCCAGGGCCACGAAGGCCCACGGCCAGCGGATCACGCCCGCCGACTGCAGCTGCCGGCCGATGGTCTTGAGGCTCATGCCGGGTTCCACGGCCAGGCGCACGGGTGGACCGTCGAAGGCCACCGGCGCGTCCACGAACCGCTTGGCGGCGATCAGCGACACCCCTCCCGCAGCGAGCAGGAGGAAGCCCAGCAGCAGCACGACGGTGGCGGCGCCGCGCTGGGCACGGGGAATCACATTCATCGCCGCGCTGCGCCCCGGTGGTCCACCTGCGCTCGTCCGGGATGGCGCGCAGCGACGGGGCCGTCAGAGGGTCCGGAACACCAGCGACCCGTTGGTCCCGCCGAAACCGAAGGAATTCGACACGACCACGCGCAGCTTCATGTCACGGGCCTCGTTGGGGACGTAGTCGAGGTCGCAGCCCTCGTCCGGGTCATGAAGGTTGATGGTGGGCGGGGCCACCTGGTCGCGCAGCGCGAGAACGCTGAACACCGCCTCCACCCCGCCCGCGGCGCCGAGCAGATGCCCCGTCATGGACTTCGTGGAACTGACCGCCACCTTGCCGGCGTGCTCGCCGAAGCAGCGCTTCACGGCCACGGTCTCGGCGAGGTCGCCCAGGGGCGTGGAGGTGCCGTGGGCATTGATGTAGTCCACCGACTCGGGGGCGATGCCGCCGTCGCGCAGCGCGTTGCGCATGCAGCGCAGCGCCCCGTCGCCATCCGCGCAGGGCGCCGTCATGTGATTGGCGTCGGCGCTCATGCCGTAGCCCGCCAGTTCGCAGTAGATGTTCGCCCCGCGGGCCCTGGCGTGCTCGTACTCCTCCAGCACCAGCACTCCCGCGCCCTCGCCGAGCACGAAACCGTCACGCCCCTTGTCCCACGGGCGGCTGGCGGTCGCAGGGTCGTCGTTGCGGGTGGACAGCGCCCGCATCGCGGCAAATCCGCCCACGCCCAGCGGGCTCACGGTGGACTCGGCGCCCCCGGCCACCACCACGTCGGCATCGCCGTGCTGGATCAGCCGCGCCGCCTCGCCGATGCTGTGGGTCGAGGTGGTGCAGGCTGTCACGATCGCGAGGTTCGGCCCCTTGAATCCCAGGTTGATGGACAGGATGCCGGCGATCATGTTGATGATGCTGCCCGGCACGAAGAAGGGGGAGATCTTGCGCACCCCGCCGGCCTCCAGCGCCGCGTGGGTCTCCTCGATCATGGGCAGGCCGCCGATGCCCGATCCGATCACAACGCCGATGCGCTCGGCGTTGGCTTCGGTGGCCACGATGCCCGCGTCCGCCACGGCCTGCATCGCCGCGGCGAGGCCGTAGTGGATGAAGGTATCGAGCCGGCGGGCTTCCTTGGGATCGAGCACGGCGGCCGCATCGAAGCCCTTCACCTCGCCCGCGATCTGCGAAGCGAAGGGTGAGGCGTCGAAGCGGCTGATGCGTGTGATTCCTGATTGCCCGGCGACGATGTTGCGCCAGGCGTCGGTGACGTTGTTGCCGGTCGGGCAGACGATGCCCATGCCGGTGACCACGACCTTGCGTCGGGACAATTTCGCTCCTGGAGGTCCGCGCGGGAACCGCGCGGTTGCGTCAGTTGAGGTGCGCGGAGATGTAGTCGATCGCCTGTTGAACCGACGTGATCTTCTCGGCTTCCTCGTCCGGGATCTCGCACTCGAACTCCTCCTCGAGCGCCATCACCAGCTCGTCTTTTTCTAGCGCGTCCGCGCCCAGATCGTCCACGAAGG
>CAZXJW010000189.1:3650-6650 GCA_964641005.1 uncultured Rhodocyclaceae bacterium | reverse complement strand
TTTCAGCCAGCTTCGCGCGACGCGCTGGTTCAGCTTACGGATCATGCCCGCACCACCTCCAGGGCCTGGGACTGGTAGAAACCGCTCGCCACGCGGCGCGTGCGGCCGGATCGCCACCCAGCGCCCAGCCCCTCGGAGATCATGTCCCGTAGCCGCGCTTCGACGACAGGCTCGATGGCCGGCGCCCGGTCCGCACGCGGAAACAGCCTTCCCAAGGCATGCATGGCCGCGAGCGCGGGCGTACGCGGCGCGAAGGTGAACACGATGGATGCCCGGGTGCGGACCGCCAGCCCGGCAAGGATGCGTACCGTATCCTCTGCGCGGTAGTGGATGAGCGAATCCATGCACACCACGTGATCGAACACGCCCAGCGAGGCGTCGAGCATGTCGCCGGAGCGGAAGTCCACGGACCCGCCCCCGGACAGGGCGGGCATTCGGCCGCGCGCCAGGTCCACGAGGGTGGGCGAGAGGTCGATGGCGGTCACCCGGGCGCCCCTGCGCGCCGCCTCCACCGCCAGCGCGCCGGTGCCACAGCCCGCATCGAGCAAGCTGCGGCCCTGCAGCGTCGCCGGCAGCCAGGAAAGCAGCGTCGCGCGCATCTCGTCGCGCCCGGCACGCACCGTGGCTCGGATGCGCGACACCGGCGCGTTGGAGGTGAGCCGCGCCCAGGCGTCGGCCGCGGTGCGGTCGAAGTAGGTCTCGATCTGCGCGCGGCGGCGCTGGTAGGTGGCCGACTGCATCAGTGGAATCCCAGCAGGTCGAAGATCTCGCGGTCGCGCAGCGGTGCCGGCGCGAGCGGCTCGGTGCCGGCCCAGAGCGAGGCTGCCAGGCGCAGGTACTCGTCCTGCACCGACTTCACCTCGGGCGAGTCGTCCATCTCGAACAACGTGGCCTTCTTCAGGCGCGACTGGCGGATGGCGTCCAGGTCGGGGAACCGGGCCATGGTCCGCAGCCCGGTGCGCTCGTTGAACTTGTCGATCTGGTCGGTGGCGTTGCTGCGGTTGGCGATCACGCCCCCGAGCCGCACGGCGTAGTTCTTCGACTTGGCCTGGATGGCACCGACGATGCGGTTCATGGCGAAGATGGAGTCGAAGTCGTTGGCGGTGACGATGAGCGCGCGGTTGGCGTGCTGCAGCGGCGCGGCGAAGCCGCCGCACACCACGTCGCCGAGCACGTCGAAGATCACAACGTCCGTGTCCTCGAGCAGGTGATGCTCCTTGAGCAGCTTCACCGTCTGGCCCACCACGTAGCCGCCGCAACCCGTGCCCGCGGGCGGGCCGCCGGCCTCCACGCACATCACGCCGTTGTAGCCCGTGTAGACGAAGTCCTCGGGGCGCAGCTCCTCGGCGTGGAAGTCCACCGACTCGAGCACGTCGATCACCGTGGGCACGAGGCACTTGGTGAGCGTGAAGGTGGAGTCGTGCTTGGGGTCGCAGCCGATCTGGAGCACGCGCTTGCCCAGCTTGGAGAAGGCCGCCGACAGGTTCGAGGAGGTGGTGCTCTTGCCGATGCCGCCCTTGCCGTAGACGGCGAACACCTTGGCGCCCTCGATCGTCAGGTCGTCCATCTTCACCTGCACGCTGCCCTCCCCGTCGGGATGCTTGGGCAGCGGGCGGAAATGGGTGGCGGGAGCGTTCATGCGGCCTCCTGCACGGCACGCGCGAGGGCGCCCGGCGGTTGCGGTTGCGGGGTGCGGTTCATGCCGAGGCGGCCTCCGGGTAGACACCCTCGAGCCGGTCCTCCAGTTCCTCGCCGGCGCGGCGCAGCGCCTCGAGCACGTCGGCCTCCGGGGTCCAGAACTCGCGCTCCGAGGCCTCGATCAGGCGATTGGCCATCTTGGCCGATGCGGTGGGGTTGAGGCGCGCGAGCCGCTCGCGCATCTCGGGGTCGAGCAGGAAGGTCTGGGTGAGCTGCTGGTAGACCCAGGGCTGCACCTGGCCGGTGGTGGCCGACCAGCCCATGGTGTTGGTGACGTGCACCTCGATCTGGCGCACGCCCTCGTAGCCGTGGGCGAGCATGCCCTCGTACCACTTGGGGTTGAGCATGCGGGTGCGCGTCTCCAGGGCAACCTGCTCGGAGAGCGTGCGCACCGTTCCGTCGCCGCGGGTCTGGTCGCTGATGTACACCGGCGCCACTTCCGCCTGCGGGCCCTTGGCGCGCTTCACCGCACGGCTGATGCCGCCCAGGGTGTCGAAGTAGGTGTCGATGGTGGTGACGCCCAGCTCCACCGAGTCGAGGTTCTGGTAGGCGAGGTTCACGTCCGCGAGCACGCTCTCGAGCAGTGCCGTGCGCTGCACCGGGCGGCCACTGCGACCGTAGGCGAAGCCCTTGCGGCGCGTGTAGGTCTCGGCCAGCTCGTCGGCATCGTCCCAGCGGCCGTTGTCCACGAGCATGTTCACGTTCGAGCCGTAGGCGCCCTCCGCGTTGCCGAACACGCGCAGCGCCGCGGTCTCGAGGTCGCAGCCCTGCCGCTCCATGTAGGCCAGGGCATGCTTGCGCACGAAGTTGCGCTCCGCCGGCTCGTCGGCGCTGGCGGCCAGGAAGCAGGCCTCGGCCAGCATGCGCACCTGCAGCGGCAGCAGGTCGCGGAAGATGCCAGACAGGGTGATCACCACGTCCACGCGCGGACGGCCGAGCTCCTCCAGCGGGACGAGCTCGGCGCCCGAGAGCCGGCCGTAGCCGTCGAAGTGCGGGCGCGCGCCCAGCAGGGCGAGCGCCTGGGCGATGGGGCCGCCCTCGGTCTTGAGGTTGTCCGTGCCCCAGAGCACCAGGGCGATGGTCTCGGGGAAGGCGTGTCCGTCGGCCTGGTGGCGCTCGATCAGCCGCGCGGCCTGGGCCACGCCGTCCTTCACCGCGAACGGGCTGGGAATCCGGAACGGGTCGAAGCCGTGCAGGTTGCGCCCGGTGGGCAGGATGGCAGGCGTGCGCAGCAGGTCCCCGCCCGGCGCGGGACGCAGGAAGCGCCCGTCCAGCGCGCGCAGCATGCCGTCGATCTCGTGG
>CAZXJW010000189.1:0-3640 GCA_964641005.1 uncultured Rhodocyclaceae bacterium | reverse complement strand
GTCCTCGGCGATGGCCGCGTCGATGGCGGCCAGTTCGCGCAGCAGTTCCACCGGCGCGCCTTCGCGCGCGGCCGCCTCGGGCGCGGCCCCGGCCACCAGCGCCTCGATGGCCTGGCGCGGCGGCTGCGCCTCGTGCGACGCCTGGGCCACCGACAGCAGCATGTCGACGCGCTCCGCCGCGGACGGAGCCCGGCCCACCACGTGCAGCCCGTAGGGAATGAGCGAGTACTCGAGCTCGCGCACGGCGTCGCACAGCGCGGCCACCTTCGCCTCGCGCTCGTCCTCGCGCCAGGCGGGCTCCGCGGCGGCGAGGTCGAGTTCCGCCGCCTGGGCCTGGATGAGGGCCGCAAGCTCGGGACGTTCGTGGGCGGACTCCGGAGGCAGCCCGCGCCAGCGCTCCACCGACCCCTTCAGGTCCACCAGCCCCTTGTACAGCCCCGCCTGCGCCACGGGCGGGGTGAGGTAGCTCACCAGCGTGGCGGCGGCGCGCCGCTTGGCGATCGCGCCCTCGGAGGGGTTGTTGGAGGCGTACAGGTAGAAGTTGGGCAGGTCGCCGATCAGGCGGTCGGGCCAGCAGTTGCCCGACATGCCCGACTGCTTGCCGGGCATGAACTCCAGCGCCCCGTGGGTCCCGAAGTGCAGCACCGCGTGGGCACGGAAGTCCTCGCGCAGCCAGCGGTAGAAGGCCGAGAAGGCGTGGGTCGGGGCGAAGCCGCGCTCGAACAGCAGGCGCATGGGATCACCCTCGTAGCCGAAGCCGGGCTGGATGCCCACGAACACGTTGCCGAAGCGCTCGCCCAGCACGAAGATCGACGCGCCGTCGCTCTGCTGGCGTCCCGGCGCCGGCCCCCACTGCGACTCGATCTCGGCCAGCCAGCGCTCACGGCGCACGTGATCGTCGGCGGGGATGCGGGCGTGCACGTTGGCCGTGGCGCCGAAGCGTTCGGCGTTGCCGCGGATCACGCGGTTGCGCAGCTCGTCCACGCTGGCCGGGAGCTCCACGGAATAGCCCTCGCGGGCCATGGCCTGGAGGGTGTTGAACAGAGATTCGAACACCGACAGGAAGGCCGCGGTGCCGGTGTTGCCGGCGTTGGGCGGGAAGTTGAAGATCACCACCGCCACGCGGCGCTCGGCGCGCTGCGACCGGCGCAACGCAACCAGCCGGTCCACGCGCGCCGCGAGCGCATCGGCGCGCTCGGGACACACCTGCATGTCGTGGTTGTTGTCGGCGGCGGCGAAGTCGCAGCCGCGGGCGCAGCCCGTGCAATGCGCATGGGAGGCGTCGGTGCGGCCGCCATAGACCATGGGACCGGTGGCACCGTCGAGCTCGGGGATCGCCACCATCATGGTGCTCTCCACGGGCAGAAGGCCGCGCTCCGAGCCGCCCCACTGCTCCAGGGTCTGGAACTCCACCGGCGTGACGGCAAGGTAGGGCACGTCGAGCCTCGCCAGCACTTCCTCGGCGGCGCGCGAATCGTTGTAGGCCGGACCGCCCACCAGCGAGAACCCGGTGAGCGACACCATCGCATCCACCACCGGCCGGCCGTCGCGCACGAAGTAGCGGTCGATGGCGGAGCGACCGTCCAGCCCGGTGGCGAAGGCCGGGATCACGCGCAGCCCGCGCGCCTCCAGGGCCGTGATCACGCCGTCGTAGTGGCCGGTGTTGCCGGCCAGCAGGTAGGAGCGCAGCAGCAGCAGCCCCACGGTGCCGTTGCGGCCCGCGGTGGCGGTGGAGGGCAGCTCCGCGGCGGCGTCCGACATGCGGGTGCGCATGCGCGGGTGGTAGACACCCATGTCCGGGTACTCCACCGGCGGCTTCGCGGCCACGCGTCCACGCAGCTCCCGCCGGGGCCCGTCGGCGTAGCGGTCCACCAGGAAGCGCACCAGGTTGGCCATGTTCTCCTCGGAACCGGCCAGCCAGTACTGCAGGGTCAGGAAATAGGCCCGCACGTCCTGCGCCGTGCCGGGGATGAAGCGCAGCAACTGCGGGATGCGGCGCAGCATCTTCATCTGCTGCGCACCCTCGGTACGGCCGGGCTTGCGCTCGCCGGGCTTGCCGCGCAGGCGCTTGAGCAGCGCCATGGGACCCTTCACCTCGCCGTCCATGGCGAAGCGGCCCATGCGCGTGAGGCGCATCACCTCGGCGGCACTCATGGCGCACACCATGGCGTCGCAGGCGTCGCGGCGGGCGCGAAGCGCGCCCAGCACGGGCAGGTAGTGCTCCTCCATGAACAGCATGGTGACGATGACGATGTCGCCGGCGGCGATGTCCTCGCGGCAGCGCGCCAGCGCCACGGGGTCGTCGCCCCACTCGGAGGCCGCGTGCACGTCCAGCGACAGCCCCGGGAAGTCACGTCGCAGGGTGCGGCGCGCACGCTCGGTGGCGCTCACCACGTGACTGTCCATGGTCACCACCACGACACGCACCGGCGTCGCGTCAGCGGCCGAAGTGGGCTTTCGCATCGTAGAGCGTCTCCAGGGTGATGGTGCCGACGCCGCGCTCGTGGGCGAAGCGTTCGGTGTTGCGCCGCGCCTTGCCGCGCACGAAGAATGGGATCTTGCGCAGCTCCTTCTCCGCGTCGGCGCTCCAGGGGATGTTGGCGTCGGTCGCCTCGCACGGCCCGGACTCGGGCGCGGCCTGCGCCGCCTGCCGCCCCACCGGCGCGTCGTGGATCGCCCCGGCGGCCGGTTCCGGCACGGCGGACGCCGCTTCCAGTGCCGGAGCCTTCGCCTCGCGCGGCACGCCCAGGTGCGAGGGCGCAGCCTCGTCGTGGAACTCGAAGTCGCCGCGGAACATCTGCAGCAGGTGTTCCTCGAGGCCCATCATCAGCGGGTGCACCCAGCTGTCGAACAGCACATTGGCGCCCTCGAAGCCGTACACCGGGCTGAAGCGCGCCGGCACGTCCTGAACATGGATGGGCGAGGAGATCACCGCGCAGGGCACGCCGAGGCGCTTGGCGATATGGCGCTCCATCTGGGTACCCAGCACCAGTTCCGGACTGGCTGCGGCGATGGCCTTCTCCACCTCCAGGTAGTCGTCGGTGATCAGCGGCTCCACGCCGTGGTGTGCGGCGGCTTCGCGGACCTCGCGGGCGAACTCGCGCGAATACGTGCCCAGGCCCACCACCGTGAAGCCCATCTCCTCGGCGGCCACGCGGGCCGCGGCCACCGCGTGGGTGGCGTCGGCGAAGATGAACACCCGCTTTCCGGTGAGGTAGGTGGAATCCACCGAGCGCGAGTACCAGGGCAGGCGCGAGCGCGAGGCGCCCAGCGACGCCACGCCGGCCTGCTCGCCCGCGAGCACCGCGGAGGCGTCGATCCCCGCCAGGGCCGCCACCTCGGCGATGAACTCGCGGGTGGCGCCCACGCCCATGGGTACCGTGCGGGTGAAGGGCATGCCGAAGCTGCGCTGCAGCCACGAGGCCGTGGAGCGCGCGATCTCGGGATAGAGGTCGACGTTGAAGTCGGCGTCGGGAAGGCGGCGGATGTCGTCGGGCGTGGCGCCCAGCGGCACCACGGCATTGACCTCCACGCCCAGCAGCTCGAGCAGGCGCGTCACCTCCACGACGTCGTCGCGGCAGCGGAAGCCCAGCGCCGTGGGGCCCAGCAGGTTGGCACGCGGGGCGCGACCGGCCGGGCG
>CAZXJW010000188.1:0-6666 GCA_964641005.1 uncultured Rhodocyclaceae bacterium | reverse complement strand
CTTCCACACCGAGGGTGCGGGCGGCGGCCATGCGCCGGACATCATCAAGGTGGTGGAGCATGGCAACGTGCTGCCCTCGTCCACCAACCCCACGCGACCCTTCACCGTGAACACGCTCGAGGAGCACCTCGACATGCTCATGGTCTGCCACCACCTCGATCCGTCCATCCCCGAGGACGTGGCCTTCGCCGAGTCGCGCATCCGGCCCCAGACCATCGCCGCGGAGGACATCCTCCACGACATGGGCGCCATCAGCATGATGTCCTCCGATTCCCAGGCCATGGGCCGGGTGGGCGAGGTGATCCTGCGCACCTGGCAGACGGCCCACAAGATGAAGCAGCAGCGCGGCCGCCTGCCCGAGGAACAGGGCGACAACGACAACCTGCGGGCGAAGCGCTACATCGCCAAGTACACCATCAACCCGGCGCTGTCCCACGGCGTGGCCCACGTGGTGGGCTCCATCGAGCCGGGCAAGCTCGCCGACCTGGTGCTGTGGAAACC
The DNA here is from genome assembly GCA_964641005.1 of uncultured Rhodocyclaceae bacterium. Classification (GTDB taxonomy): domain Bacteria; phylum Pseudomonadota; class Gammaproteobacteria; order Burkholderiales. The sequence continues at coordinate 6,165 of CAZXJW010000188.1, read as the reverse complement.
GGCCATGTTCGGCGTCAAGCCCAGTCTCATCCTCAAGGGCGGCGCCATCGCCGCCGCCGCCATGGGCGACCCGAACGCCTCGATCCCCACGCCCCAGCCGGTGCACTACCGGCCCATGTTCGCGGCCTTCGCGGGCGCCTGCGCCAACACCTCGCTCACCTTCGTCTCGCAGGTGGCCTACGCCACCGACATCGGCCGCAAGCTCGGGCTGTCCAAGCGCCTGGCCGCCGTCGAGGGCACGCGCACGGTGAAGAAGCGCGACCTGCCGCTGAACACCGCCACGCCGCGCATGGAAGTCAACGCCCAGACCTACGAGGTTCGCGCGGACGGCGTGCTGCTCACCTGCGAGCCGGCGAAGGTGCTGCCCATGGCGCAGCGCTACTTCCTGTTCTGAGGCCCGGCCGCGCCCGGGCGCGGGGTCACTTGTTCGCCGCCTCGCGGGCCTTGTCGGCTGCGTCCTTGACCGCCTCGTTCGCCTTGTCCGCGCCGGCCTCCACCGCGCCGGCGGCCTTGTCCACGGCCTCGCGGGTGGCCTCGCCGGCCCTGTCCATGGCGTCCTGGGTCGACTGCTTCGCGGCATCGACGGCGTTCTTCGCTTCGCCCGCCGCGTCCTTGACGGCTTCCTTCGCGGCCCCGACGGCCTTCGAGGTGTCCTCCTGCTTCGAGCAGGCGACGAGCAGGACGACGAGGCAGATCGCGAGGATGGGGGTGGTTCTCATGGGTTTTCCTCCGGGTGAGCGGTGGTGAAGGGAGATCGGCGTCGATCCCCCCCTTACTGTACCGTCGAACGCGTGTCGCCTAGCGGACCGCCGCCCCTCTACTTCCCGTCGAACGCCAGGATCTCGTTGGCCTTGATGATGGCGTCGGCGATCTCCTCGGTGGTCACGCGCTTGGCCATGGCCTGGGAGCGGATCAGCTGGTAGGCGTCCTCCTCGCCGATGCCGCGGGTCTGCATCAGCACCGTCTTGGCCTTGGCGAGCTTGCGCAGCCCCGACAGGCGCTGCTCGAGCTTCGCCGCATAGCGCTCGCGCTCGCGGGCGCGCTGCGCCTGGGCCAGCGCCACCACGGTGGCGGAGAGGATGCCGAAGGACTTCACCGGCGAGGCCACGATGCCGGCAGCGTTCAGGCGCAGCACCGCCTCGATGGTGATGGGGTTCTCGTAGTTCACCACGGCGATCACCGGCGGTAGCGACTCGCGCTTCAGCCAGGCCGGTTCCTCCGACAGCGCCTCCGGACGCACTGCGAAGAACACCAGTCCCGTGTCCTCGGGCAGGCGGTCCTGGGGCGGCCAGAAGGCCTTCACCTGGCATCCGATGCGTTGCAGCTGGCCGAGCAGTTCCTGGCCGTCGGCATCCTCCGGATGGAACACCACCACCTGCAGCGAGCGCAGGTCGCGCAGCAGCGCCGGCGTGGCGCGGTCCGGGCGGGGCGGGACGGCGGCGGCCATGGGCGGCTCAGGCGCTTTCGAGCTTCACGCGCACGCTCCAGTCCTCGAGCGTGTGCGACACGAGGTAGGGATCGGGGCGCACCCAGGCGCGCGCTTCCTCGATGATGTCGAACTGCCCGTCCGCGCGGGCGCGGCCGATGCGCGGCCGCAGCCAGGTGTGGTGGTTGTGCTCGTCCACCCGCACCCGCCCCTGGGGGGCGTCCACCTCCGAGCCCGGCAGGGCGCGCAGCAGCGCCTCCACGTCGTCGGGGTCGGTGCGGCGCATGGCATCGGCCAGCAGGTGCACCTGGAACCAGGCCGCCTCCCAGCACTGGTTGGTGACCTTGTCCTCGCCGAAGCGCGCGCGGAAGGCGGCCACGCAGCGCCGGTTCACCTCGGTGTCCAGCGACTGGAAGTAGGGCGCCGAGGTGATGTGCCCGGCGGCGAACCCGGCACCCATGGCCTGGATCTCCGCCTCGGTGGTGGTGAGGCTCGCGATGGGCATCCGCCCCGGGTCGAGGCCGGCCTCGGCATAGGCGCGGTAGAGCATGGCCGTGCCTTCGCCCACCACGGTGGAGAAGATGAAGTCGGGCTGCTGCGACTGGATGCGCCGGACGATGCCGCGGAACTCCTCGGGCTGCGCATCCAGCGGCAGGTAGAGCTCGGCCACCTTCTCGCCGCCCTTCTCCAGCACCAGGTCGCTCATGATGCGGTTGGACTCGTAGGGATACACGTAGTCCGAGCCCACCAGGAAGACCCGCGAGCCGAAGCTGCGCATCATGAACTCGGCCAGCTGCACGCTGTTCTGGTTGGGCGCCGCGCCGGTGTAGATCACATGGCGCGAGTATTCGAAGCCCTCGTAGAGCGTTGGGTAGAGAAGCAGCGCGTTCCAGCGCTCCAGCACCGGCAGCACGGCCTTGCGGGTGCTGGACATGTAGCAGCCCAGGATCACGCGCACGCCGTGCTCCTCCACCAGCTTCGTGGCCAGGGCCCGGTAGGCCGCGGGGCTCGACTGCGGATCGAAGCACACCAGTTCGAGGGGCCGGCCGTGGATGCCGCCGGCGGCGTTGATCTCCTCCACCGCGAGCAGCGTGGCGAGGCGCTGGGAGCGCTCGATGTCCGCCGTCACGCCGGTCTCGGAGAACAGCATGCCCACCCTGACGGGGGCACCGGTTCGCTGATTCATGGGAGTGGTTGTTCTCGGTTGTGCTGCGATTCCTCCGGCCTTGGCCGCGGGCCGCTCCCTTGGGGCCGCGCAGCCGGGTGGCGTATGCGCACGTGCGATGCAGCGAGGCCGTGACGCAATTCCCGCACCCGCCGGCGATGCCGCGAACTGCCGGAGCTTGCGACGCCACGTGAAGGAACACAGGACCGCACCCGCGAAGCCCGGCGCGCGACCGGTGCTCCGCGCCCCGAATGGGTGCGGGCGCGCACGCCGACGCACCGCGATGTCGCGCGCCGGCTCGCGCTGCACGGCGCGGCGAACGTCGTTCACGCGAGGCCGCGCCCACCGGATTTCCAAGCAACATCAAGCCGTTCAATCGTGCGATTAACCCGCGCCGCGGGTGGGTGATCCGGCTGGCCCCGCTCTTGCAAACACTGCGCTCGCCGGCACGGACGTCGTCCGCCGGCACGAACCCGGCCATGGCGACAGAGGCGTCGCCGTGGCCACTGGCAAGGAAGCCCGCGGACCGGCTCGACCCCGGTCCGCGGGCTTTTTTTTCGTCCGGCGGGCGGGCATTGCGCGTGTGCGGTGCGGGCGCGTCCCGGAAGGGCGTGGTGATGTTTGGACAACCGATGTGCCAACGGACGGGGCGGCAGGCCCCGCACAAGGAGAGACCGTGAGCAACTTCAACAGGCGGCAGTTCATCAAGACCTCCACCGCGATCGCCGCGGCCGGTGCCGTGCCCTTCCCGATGCTCAACATCAAGACCGCGGGCGCCCAGGCCAACACGGTCAAGGTGGGCATCCTGCACTCGCTGACCGGCACCATCGCCATCGCCGAGAAGTCGGTGGTGGACGCCACCCAGCTGGCCATCGAGGAGGTGAACAAGGGCGGCGGCGTCATGGGCCAGAAGATCGAGGCCATCGTGGAGGATGGCGCCAGCGACTGGCCCACCTTCGCCGAGAAGGCACGCAAGCTCATCGAGAAGGACAAGGTGGCCGCCGTGTTCGGCTGCTACACCTCGGCCTCGCGCAAGGCCGTGCTGCCGGTGTTCGAGAAGTCCAAGGGCCTGCTGTACTACCCCACCTACTACGAGGGCCTCGAGCAGTCGCCCAACATCATGTACACGGCCCAGGAGGCATCCCAGTCGGTGATCGCCGCCATGGACTGGCTCATGAAGAACAAGGGCAAGACCTTCTACATGATCGGCTCCGACTACATCTGGCCGCGCACCACCATCAAGATCGCCAAGGCCGTGCTCGCCAAGAACGGCGGCAAGCTGGTGGGCGAGGACTACTACCCGCTGGGCCACATCGAGTTCTCCTCGGCCCTGAACAAGATCAAGGGCGCCAAGCCCGACGTCATCCTGAACTGCGTGGTGGGCGGCTCCAACGTGGCCTTCTTCAAGCAGCTCACCGCCGCGGGCATCACGGGCAAGAACCAGACGCTGCTGTCGCTGGCCGTTTCCGAGGAGGAGGTGTCCGGCATCGGCTCCGACAACACCGTGGACACGCTCACCTGCATGGGCTACTTCCAGAGCCTCAAGAACCCCGCCAACGACAAGTTCGTGAAGGCCTTCAAGGCCAAGTACGGCGCGAGCCGCGTGGTGGGCGACACGCTCGAGTGCGGCTACAACGGCGTGTACCTGTGGAAGATGGCGGCCGAGAAGGCCAAGAGCTTCGACATCGAGAAGGTGGTGGCGGCCTCCAGCGGCCTGGAGATCGACGCGCCCGAGGGCAAGGTGAAGTTCCACGCCAGCAACCACCACCTGTGGAAGCACGCGCGCATCGGCACCTTCCTGCCCGACGGCCAGGTCAGCATGATCTACGAGTCGCCGCTGATCGAGCCGAACCCCTTCCCCAAGCTCTGACCCGGGCGGGTCCCCAGCCGGGGGCCGGCCGCGTGCCGGCCCCCAACTCCCGACATCCGCGCTCCGCAGGACTGCCGACCGCATGAACCTCGACATGATGGCGATGCAGGCCTTCACCGGCCTGAGCCTGTTCACCATCCTCACGCTGATGGCGCTGGGGCTGGCCATCGTCTTCGGCCTCATGGGCGTGATCAACATGGCCCACGGCGAACTCATGGCCATGGGCGCCTACGCCACCTACTTCACCTCGCTGTTCTTCGCCAAGTACCTCCCGGGGCTGTTCGGGATCTACTTCCTGGTGGGCATCGTGCTCGCCTTCTTCGTGACCTTCGCCTTCGGCTGGGCCCTGGAACGCGGCTTCATCCGCTTCCTCTACAAGCGCCCGCTGGACACCATGCTGGCCACCTGGGGGCTTTCCCTGATCCTCCAGCAGCTCTACCGGCAGTTCATCAACGCGAAGGAGGTGGAGGTTCCCACCGTCTCCTGGCTGCAGGGCGCGTGGGCCGTCACCGAGGGCATCTCGCTGCCCCTGTCACGCATCTTCATCATCGTGCTGGCCGTGGTCACGGCCGGGGCGGTGTACCTGTTCCTGTTCCGCACCCGCTGGGGCCTGCGCATCCGCGCGGTCACCCAGAACCGCGCCATGGCCGGCGCCGCCGGAATCAACACCGAGCGGGTGGATGCCTTCACCTTCGCGCTGGGCTGCGGACTGGCGGGCATCGCGGGCAGTTCCTTCACCATGCTCGCCTCCACCGGCCCCACCACCGGCCAGGCCTACATCGTGGACACCTTCATCGTGGTGGTGTTCGGTGGCGTGGAGAGCCTGCTGGGCACCATCGCCTCGGCCTTCATGATCGGCCAGATGCAGAGCTGGTTCGAGTACTCCATGAGCGGCTCCATGGCGCGCGCCAGCATCCTGCTGCTGGTGATCGTGGTGCTGTACTTCCGGCCCAACGGGCTGTTCGCCGCCAAGGTGCGCCGATGAGCGCGGAGGCCACGGTGAACGGGGCCGCGCCCGCCGCCGCCCAGGCCGCCGGCCGGCGGCCCGGCGTGTGGGGCGTGGGCGGGTTCCTGCTGCTCGCCGTGCTGGTGCTCGCGGTGCTGCCGATGGTGTTCGACGTGTTCCGGCTCGGCCTGGCGGCCAAGTACCTGTGCATGGGCTTCTGCGCCGTGGGCATCGTGCTGATCTGGGGCTACGGCGGCATCCTCAGCCTGGGCCAGGGCGTGTTCTTCGGCCTGGGCAGCTACATGATGGCCATGTTCCTCAAGCTCGAGGCCGCGGCCAACGCCGATTCCTCCTCGGGCACGGCGCTCTCCGCCTTCTTCGGCCAGGAGGGCCTGCCCGACTTCATGGCCTGGAACAGCGTGGAGACGCTGCCGTGGTGGTGGGAGCCCTTCCACCACGTGTGGTTCACCCTCCCGGCCATCCTGGTGCTGCCGCCGCTGCTGGCCTTCGTGCTGGCCTACGCCAACTTCCGCAAGCGCGTGGGCGGGGTGTACTTCTCCATCGTCACCCTCGCCCTGTCGGCCATCATGGCCATCGTCATCATCGGCCAGCAGGGCTACACCGGCGGGGTCAACGGCATCACCGACTTCAAGACCTTCCTCGGCATCGACCTGGACACCGACCGCGCCAAGGTCACCATGTACTACGTCACCTGCGTGCTGCTGCTGGCCTGCGTGGCCGTGGGGGCCTTCATCCTG
>CAZXJW010000187.1:0-6677 GCA_964641005.1 uncultured Rhodocyclaceae bacterium | reverse complement strand
TCTTCGCCGGCGGCTATGCCGCGGGCTACTACAGCTACAAGTGGGCCGAGGTGCTGTCGGCCGACGCCTATGCGCTGTTCGAGGAGAACGGCGTGCTCGATGCCGCCACGGGCGAGCGCTTCTGGCGCGAGATCCTGGCCGTCGGTGGCAGCCGTCCGGCGCTGGAATCCTTCCGCGCCTTCCGCGGGCGCGAGCCCAGCATCGACGCCCTGCTGCGCCACAACGGCATGGTCCCTGCTTGAACGTGTCCGATGGCCCGCCCCGCGGGCCCCGGCCACGTCCGGAGGACTCCATGAAAATCATCGTGTTGGCAGCTTTCCTGGCGGGCTCGGCCGTGCTGCCCGCCCAGGCGGTGCAGCTGTATCGCTGGGTCGACCCGGACGGGCGCGTGTTCTACACGGACAAGCCGCCGCCCACCAATGCCCGCGACACCGAGAAGATGCGGGTCAACACCCGCGCCGACGAGATTCCGCTGCCCTACGAGGCGAAGGTGGCGGTGAAGAACTTCCCGGTCACCCTCTATACCTCCGACTGCGGCGAGCCCTGCGACGCGGCCCGCAAGCTGCTCGAGGCGCGTGGTGTTCCGTTCACCGAGAAGAATGGCCGCGAAGCGTCAGTGCAGGACGAGCTCAAGAAGCTGATCGGCGCCCCGGAGGTGCCGGTGCTGCTGGTGGGGCGCAGCCCCGTGAAGGGCTGGGAACCGGCCATGTGGACCTCGGCCCTGGATGCCGCCGGCTACCCCAAGTCCATCCCCAAGCGTCCGGCGCCGGCCATCACGGCCACGAAGAAGGACAAGGACAAGACTCCCGCGGCGGTGCCTCCGGCTGCCGACGCCGAGAAGTCGCCCGACAGGCCCGCTGAGGGCAAGCCTTCCGCCGACGCGGGCGGCGACAAGGCCGACCGCCTGGCCGCCGGCCGCTGAGCCGCCGCCTTTCCCGCCCCTTGCCGCGGGCGGGGGTCAGCGGGCATCGTTGCGGTCCCCGAGCATCCTCGCCGGGGATCCCCAGGACGATCGCCCCATGAACGACCCGGCCCTCGCGGCGCCCGCGCTCCAGACCCTCCAGCTCTCCCTCGACGCCGGCGTCGCCCGCGTCACGCTCAACCGGCCCACCCGGGCCAACGCCATCGACATGACCATGTGGCAGGAACTGCGCACGGCCATGCAGTGGCTCTCGGACACGCCCGCGGCACGCGTGGCCATCCTCGACGCCGCGGGCGGCCACTTCTGCTCGGGCATCGACCTGTCCATGCTCGATGCGCTGCGCGCGCCCGACGCCGGTGGCTGCGAAGGCCGTGGCCGCGAGCGGCTGCTGCGCAGCATCCGCGACCTGCAGGACTGCGTCACGTCCATCGAGCGCTGCGCCAAGCCGGTGGTGGCGTCCATCCACGGCGCCTGCGTGGGCGGGGGCATCGACCTGGTGACCGCCTGCGACCTGCGCTACTGCGGCCCTGCCGCGTGGTTCAGCGTGAAGGAGATCGACGTGGGCATCGTGGCCGACGTGGGCACGCTGCAGCGCCTGCCACGCATCGTGGGCGAGGGCGTGGCGCGCGAGCTGGCCTTCACCGGGCGGCGCGTGAACGGCCCCGAGGCGCAGTCACTCGGGCTGGTGAATCGCTGTTTCGATTCGGACGAGGCGCTGCGTGAAGGCGTGGGCGCGCTGGCGGCATCGCTGGCGGCGAAGTCGCCGCTGGCCCTGCGCGGCACCAAGGCCATCCTCAACCACGCGCGCGACCACGGCGTGGCCGAGGGGCTGGAGTACGTGGCGGCGTGGAACGCCGCCATGCTGCACTCGAACGACCTGGACGAGGCGCTGGCGGCGTTCCGCGAGAAGCGCCCGCCCGCCTACCGCGACTAGCGTCGCGGGCTCAGTGCCGCTGCCAGCGACGGGGCGGACAGGGCGCGGTTTTCCAGGGCCCGTCCCGGTGCGCGGCGCCTGATGCCTGCTCGCCAGGCGCCGCGGCGGCCCTGTTCGCGCCGGGGTCCGTGCCGGCCCACACCGCGGCGGCGGCATTCGCGCCTGCGCCGATGCCGGTCGTCTTCGCCGGGCTTTCCGGAACGCGGGCGAGCGAGGCGTGGTATGCCGCCTCCAGTTCGGCCTCCCTCTCCGGGAACATGGATGCCAGGGCGACGAAGTGCGCGGTGACGAGAGCGGCGTCCACGGCCGCACCGTGCGCGGCGCCGCGCGGCAGGCGGGCGATGGCACCGCGGGCCGAACGCCGCACCATCGCCTTGGCGCGTCGCGCGGCGTCGTCGTCGAGGCGGGCCTCGGCGATGGCCTCCCGGACCAGGCGGTCCCAGTCGTGGAGCGGCCCGGCGTGTGCGGGGGCCGTGGCGACGGAGTGGAAGGTTGCTGCGATCAGGGCCCGCAGGGCGCGGGTCTGGAGATCCGGGTTCATGGTTGCGTGCATCCGTGATGTCGGGTTCGCGCGGTTGATCGGGTCGCGGCGCGCATTGCGAGTGCGCGCCGCGCTCAGCTCCGGGTGATGACGACCTCGAGGTACTCGGCCGGAACCACCAGCGACGCGTCACCCGCGGTGTTGAGTTCCTCGAGCAGCGCGACGACATCGCGTGCCAGCCGGTCGCGCCCCGGCTCGTCGAGTGCGGCGAAGGCCTTGTGGGTCGGGCCGTAGTAGTCGCGGAACACCTGGAGCCAGTGCGCCGTCGAGCGGTAGCGGAAGTTGAAGACGCGGCGCTCGCAGCGCATCTGCGCGGCAGCGGGTCCGAACAGTTCCACCAGGCGGGACTCGGTGCCCCAAGCGGCGGGCGAGGCCAATCCCGCCGGAGGTGGCACATGAGCGCCGATCACCTTGAACAGCCGGCCGATGAAGCCCTGCGGAGTCCAGTTGGCCATGCCGATGCGGCCGCCCGGGCGCAGCACGCGCAGCATCTCGGCGGCGCATCGACGGTGGTCGGGAGCGAACATCACGCCGAAGGTGGACAGAACCACGTCGAAGCTGCGGTCCTCGAAGGGCAGCTGCTCGGCGTCGGCGACCTTGAACTCCACCGCGAGCCCTTCGGCCGCGGCCCGTGCGCGGCCCTTGTCGAGCAGCGCGGGAACGTAGTCGGTCGACACGACGTGCGCGAAGCGGCGCGCGGCCGCGAGCGTGGCGTTGCCGTTGCCGGCCGCGACGTCGAGCACGCGTTCGCCGGCACGCACGTCGGCTGCCTCCGCCAGCGACTCGCCGACGATCTGCAGCGTCGTGCCCACGACCGCGAAGTCGCCGCTCGCCCACGTGGCCTGCTGGCGTGCCTTGATGGCCGCGAAATCGGGTTCGGTCCCCGGGGTCTTCTCGATGGTCTGCATGGTGCACCTCCGTTGAATGGGTGCCCATTGTTCTCCCGCGCAGCCATTGACGCCCTGCATGCCGTCCTGCAAACATGCCCGCCCGTCCGGCATCGATGCCGCGAATTGATCGATGCTCCGCCGCGCTTGATCGAGGCTCCACATGACCGATTCGAACGCCAACGATCCGCTTTCCGACCTGCTGCGCTGCGTCCATCTGCGCGGCGCGATCTACTTCTACATGAGCTTCGCGGGCCAGTGGGCAGCCGAGGCCAAGGCGGCCGCGCTCATGGCGCCGGTGGTGATGCCCGGCGTGGAGCACCTGCTCGAGTTCCACGTGCTCGCGAAGGGCGAGGGCTGGGCAGCCACAGACGGCCTGGCGCCGGTGCGGCTGCACGAGGGGGACATCGTGATGTTCCCGCACGGCGACGGTCACGTCATCTCCAGCGCTCCCGGCCTGAGGCCGCCACCGGTGCAGCTGGCGTGGCTGGTGGAGACGCGCGACCAGCCCAAGCCCATTCCCATCACCTACGTCGGATCCGTGCGCCGCCAGGGCGAGACGCTGCCCTTCGACGAGGCCGATGCCGTGCTGCTGTGCGGCTTCATCGGCTGCGATCGCAGGCCTTTCAACCCGCTGGTGGATGCGCTGCCGCGCATGATCCACCTGCCATCGAGCGGCGGAGGCGAGTGGGTCGCGCCCGTGCTGCAGAAGACGGTGGTGGAGTCGCGCCAGAACCGCGCCGGCAGCGCGGCCGTGCTCGAGCGAGCGAGCGAGATGCTGTTCGTGGACTCGGCGCGGCGCTACCTGGAGTCCCTGCCCGAGGGCGCGCACGGCTGGCTGGGCGCCCTGCGCGACCGGCACGTGGGAAGGGCCATCGCGCTGATGCACCAGCGTCCGGCGGACGCCTGGACGGTCGAGGAACTCGGACGCGAGGTGGGGCTGTCGCGCTCGGCGCTGCACGAGCGCTTCATGGAACTGGTGGGGCAGACGCCCATGCAGTACCTCGCCAACTGGCGCATCCAGCGTGGCGCGGCGCTGCTGCGCGAGAGCAGGGCCACGGTGGCGACCATCGCGCTCGAGGTGGGCTACGACTCCGAGGCCGCGTTCTCGCGTGCGTTCAAGCGGCTGGTGGGCCAGCCCCCGGCGTCCTGGCGCCGCGCGCAGGCGGGCCGCGACGCGGGTCGCGGGCTGCATTGAACGCCCTCGGCGCTCCCGCGTTCGCGTGGCGCGGGCAGGCGCCGGCGCGCACGGCCCGACGGGCGGGCCATGGCAGTGCCGGGCCGTGCGTGCCCGCGCCTGCGGGGCCATGACGGCCACCGAACGCACCGCCGCGGCACGGACCTCGCTCCTGGCCGATCTGCGCGCCGCGCTGCGCGGCACCGGCGCCGACTACACGCGCATTCCGCTGCAGCGCGCCGTGCTGCTGCTGGCCGTGCCGATGATGCTGGAACTGGTGCTCGAGTCGACCTTCGCGGTGGTCGACATCTACTTCGTCGGCAGGCTCGGCGCACCGGCGGTTGCCGCGGTGGGACTCACCGAGACCGTCCTGTTCCTCCTCTACGCGGTGGCCATGGGGATGTCGATGGCGGTCACCGCCATCGTCGCGCGGCGCATCGGCGAGCAGCGCCCCGGGGAGGCGGCCTTGTCGGCCGTACAGGCCATCGGCCTGGCGGTGCTCGTGTCGGTTCCCTTCGCGGTGGCCGGAGTCGCCTGGGCGCAGGACCTCCTGCGGCTGATGGGCGGGGACGCCTGGGTGGTCCGGCACGGCTACCGCTACACGCAGTGGATGCTGGGCGGCAACGTGATCATCCTGCTGCTGTTCGTGATCAACGCGATCTTCCGCGGCGCAGGCGATGCGGCGGCGGCAATGCGCGTGCTGTGGGTCGCCAACGCACTCAACATCGCGCTCGATCCGGTGCTCATCTTCGGCCTCGGGCCGGTTCCTGCCCTGGGCGTCGAGGGGGCGGCGATCGCCACGAACATCGGGCGCGCCGCGGGCGTCGCGATGCAGCTGTGGATCCTCCTGCGCGGCAGCGAGCACCTGCGCATCCGCCGCTCCAGCCTGCGCTGGCACCTCGGTAGCGCGCTGCAGATCGCGCGCACCTCGCTGGGCGGGATCGGCCAGATGATCGTCGCGATGACGGCGTGGATCTTCCTGATGCGCATCCTCGCGAGCGTCTCCACCGAGGCCGTGGCCGGCGCGACGATCGCGATGCGCATCATGATGTTCACCCTGATGCCGGCGTGGGGCATGTCCAATGCCGCCGCGACGCTGGTGGGCCAGAACCTCGGCGCGGGACAGCCCGCCCGCGCGGAGGCCTCGGTCTGGCGGATCGGCTGGATGAACATGGTGTTCACGGTGGCCGTCTCCGCGGCGTTCTTCGCCTGGCACGACCCGATCATCGGCCTGTTCACCGACGACGCGGCGGTGATCGCCATCGGAGGGGAGTGGCTGTCGATCCTGGCCTGCTCGTACTTCGTGTACGGATGGTGGATGGTGGCGGTCCAGGCGTTCAACGGCGCCGGCGACACCATGACGCCGACCTGGATCAACCTCGTCTTCTTCTGGCTCATCCAGATCCCGCTGTCGTGGCTGCTCGCGATCCCGCTCGGCTGGGCGCATTCGGGGGTGTTCTGGGGCGTGTTCGTCTCGGAGACCGCGGTGGGGGTGTTCACCCTGTGGCTGTTCGCCCGCGGGCGCTGGAAGGCCGCCAGTGTCTGAGGCGCCCTCGGGATCGAGCAGCGCCGGTCTCCCCGACCAGTCGACCCGGAGTATCTTCACGACTTCCGAAGGCCTGGGCCGCGATCGCGGCAGCATGGGTACCCCTTGAAACTCGCCACCTGGAACGTCAACTCCCTGAAGGTGCGCCTGCCGCACCTGCTCGACTGGCTCTCGCGCGCCGCACCCGACGTGGTGTGCCTGCAGGAGACCAAGCTCGAGGACCACGCCTTCCCCGCCGCTGACATCGAGGCGGCCGGCTACCGGTGTGCGTTCTCCGGCCAGAAGACCTACAACGGCGTGGCCATCCTGTCGCGCTCTGGCCTCGAGGACGTGAGCGCCGGCATCCCGGGCTTCGCCGACGAACAGAAGCGCGTGCTCGCTGCCACCGTCGAGGGTGTGCGCGTGGTCTGCGTGTACGTGCCCAACGGCCAGAGCACCGACTCGGACAAGTACCGCTACAAGCTCGACTGGCTGGCCGCGCTCACTTCCTGGCTTGGCGGTGAACTGCAGCGCCATCCGGATCTCGCGCTGCTGGGGGACTACAACATCGCCCCCGAGGATCGCGATGTGCACGATCCGGCGGCCTGGAAGGACCAGGTGCTGTGCAGCGAACCCGAGCGCGCCGCCTTCCGCGCGCTGGTGGCGCTCGGGCTGCAGGACAGTTTCCGGC
>CAZXJW010000186.1:0-6689 GCA_964641005.1 uncultured Rhodocyclaceae bacterium | reverse complement strand
CGCGCTTCATGGCCCGCGGGGCCGCGGCAACGGTCGGCCGTCGCCGGGTGCCGCGGCGGGGCCTGACGTCAGCTCGAGGCCAGCACCAGCCCGTTCCGCACCCGGGCTCGCGGTCCCACCGAGAAGGCGGGCGCGAACAGCTCCTGGATCACGCGCAGGGAACCATCGTCCATGCGCAGGCGCACCACGAAGATGGACGGTCGCTTGGCCGGGGTCGTTCCGGGGGCGCGGGTGACAAGAGGGCCACCCATGGCACCGGTCAACTCCTCCGCGGCGGAGCGCTCGATCGACTGGACCACGCCGCAGTTCAAGCAGGCGCCGGCCTGTGCGGTTGCAGCGAGGCGCGCCTTGTCGGGCGTGGCGTTGCGGACCACCCGGAAGTCGCCCTCCGCCGACGGCCCCTTCAACTCGAGGCTTCCGGTCAGCGCAGCCACGCCGATCCCGCTGAAGATCAGCACGGACAGCGCGGCAAGCCCCATCATGGGCAGCAGCAGGCGATTCCTGGTTTCCATCGTTTCCTCCCGTCCCCGCGGCGACCGTGACAGGTCGCCTGTCATGGCCTAACGGCAGCAGGGTGGAAACCTTTAGAGCAACCCCCGTGCCGACCGGAAATACCTGATGGATAACAGGGGGTTGTGAGAGAAAACTCAAGTGATTCAAGAGCCTGTCATGTCACTGTCGAGCGACGCGCCGATGGCGAAACGCCCCATCGCGGGGTTGGTGCGCCGCAGCAGCCTCACGCGTGCTGCTTGAACAGGCCGGGCTCGAGGTGATGGCGGTGCAACAGCTTGTAGAACTCGGTGCGGTTGCGCTTGGCGAGCCGGGCCGCGTGGGTGACGTTGCCGTTGGTCATCTTGAGCAGCCGCGCGAGATAGTCGCGCTCGAACTGACCACGCGCCTTCTCGAAGGAATCGAGTTCCGCGGCCTGGACGCGCAGCGCGCCTTCCACGAGCGGCGCGCTCACGACCGCGCCGGTGCTCAGCGCCACCACCTGCTCCACCACGTTGAGCAGTTCGCGCACGTTGCCGGGCCAGTCGTAGCGCACGAGTTGCGACAGCGCGTCGGCGGAGAAGGCGTTGACCTTCTTGCCGTAGCGGGCGGACGTCTCCGCGAGGAAGTGGGCCGCCAGCAGAGGGATGTCCTCGCGCCGCTCGCGCAGCGCCGGCAGGTGCAGGCTCACCACGTTGAGGCGATAGTAGAGATCCTCGCGGAACCGTCCCGTGGCGATGGCGGCCTCGAGGTCGCGATGGGTGGCCGAGACGATGCGCACGTCCACGGCCACGGACTGGGTGGCCCCCACCGGTCGCACGTTGCGCTCCTGCAGCACGCGCAGCAGCTTCACCTGCAGCGGCTGGGGCATGTCGCCGATCTCGTCCAGGAACACCGTGCCGCCCCGAGCGGCCTGGAACAGGCCTTCGTGGTCGCGAGCGGCGCCCGTGAAGGCGCCCTTCACGTGTCCGAACAGCTCGGACTCGAGCAGCGCCTCGGGGATCGCGCCGCAGTTGATGGCCATGAAGGGCGCATCGCGACGGCTGCTCGCGCGGTGGATGGCGCGCGCAAGAAGCTCCTTGCCGGTGCCGCTGTCGCCGCGGATCAGCACGCTCGCGTCCCCGGCGGCCACGAGCCTGGCGCGTGCGAGCACGCTCTCGAAGGCCGGATTGCGCGTGACGATGCCCTCGCGCCAGTCGCCCGGGGTGTCGCCAGATGGCGCCGCCGCGGAGAGCTGGGCGGCTCGCGTGACCTGCGCGAGGAGTTCCCGGCCTTCGAAGGGCTTGGTGAGGTATCCGAAAACCCCGCGCTGGGTCGCGGCCACGGCATCGGGGATCGTGCCGTGGGCGGTGAGGATGATCACCGGCAGCGCCGGGTGGCTGCGATGGATCTGGTCGAACAGCGCCATGCCGTCCATGCCGCTCATGCGCAGGTCGGTGACCACCACCTGGGGCGTGACTGCCGAGAGCATGGCGAGCGCGCGCTCGCCGCTGTCGGCCGTGGTCACCTCGAAACCGGCGGACTGGAGGCGGATCGACACGAGCCGGAGCAGGTCGGCATCGTCGTCAATCACCAACACTTTCGGGGTCGTGGGGTTCTGGCTCATCGCTTCCTCGAATTCTGATCGCGGAGGATCATAGCGCGCTCCACGTTCATGAGGGCGTCGAGCTTGCGCTGCAGTTCGTCGGCGCGGCGCTGCTCGTCGCGCAGCCGCGCCGCCTGGGACTGCGCCGCGGCCTCCGATCGCTTCTGCTCCTCCACGCCGGCGAGCAGCAGCTGGGCGATGCCGCGGAACGGGCTCGCCGGATTCACGTCGCCGCGAACGTAGGGCTCCAGCATGGTCATGGCAGTGGCATCGCTGCGGAAGGGCGCGCCGGGGTGCAGGTAGAGCATGGCGAGCTTGATGCGCGCCGATTCCGAGCCGGTGGCGACGAATTCCTTGCGTGCCTGTTCGAGGTCGCCGCGCAACTCCGCGGCCGGCCTGCGGCGCAGCCCGGAATAGAAGCGCAGCGCGTCGTCGGGGCCGCTGGTGACCTCGACGATCCTCGGCTCGCAGGGGGGCACGGGCGGAGGCGGCGCCGCGGCGGGGACGGGCTCCGGCGGCGGGACGGACCGCGGCGGCGCGACCTTGCAGCCGGCCAGTGCCAGTGGCAGGAGAACCGCTGCCATGGCGATGCCGCGCCAGGGGCCGCCGCGACGCTGCGCCGGTGCGCTCATGCGGCCTTGCGCTCCGAGGCCATGGCTGGCAGCCAGACGCGGATCGTGGTGCCCGGACCGGCGCGGTCGGCCACCTCGATGCTGCCACCGTGCGCGACCACGAACTCGCGCACGATCGCCAGCCCGAGTCCGGTGCCCTTCACCGCGCCGCGCTGGGAGGTGCTGCCCTGGAAGAAGGGCTCGAAGACCCGGGATCGCTCGTCGCGGGGGATGCCGGGCCCTTCGTCGGAGACCTCGATGCAGACCCGCTCGCCCTGGCTGGCCGCGAACACCCGCACCGCGCCGCCGTCGGGCGAGAACTTCACGGCATTGGACACCAGGTTGCCCACGATGGCCGCGAGCTTCTCGCGGTCGGCCTCCACCACCACGTCGGGGCAGTCGACCTTCCAGCGCAGGCCCTTCGCCGCCATCTGCAGGCGGTGCTGCTGGCCTGCGCGCGCCACCAGTTCCGCGAGATTCACGGCCTCGGTGGCCACGGTGGTCTTCTGGAACTGCGTGGTGTGGTAGCGCAGCAGATCCTCGATGAGGTGCTGCAGGCGCTGCGTGTTCTGCTTGAGGATCGCCGCAACCTCGCGCTGCGCCGGCGAGAGGCTCCCCACCACCTGCTCGTCGAGCAGGTCGGTGCCCTCGCGCAGCGAGGCGAGTGGCGTCTTGAGCTCGTGGGAGACGTGCCGCAGGAACAGCGTCTTCTGCTCCTCGAGGTCGATCAGCTTGAGCCGCATCCACTCGAGCTGGCGGCCGAGGTGCTGCAGGTCCTGGGGGCCGCCCACGCTGATGGGCGTGCCGAAGTCGCCCTCGCCGAGACGGCGGATGGCGGCATCGATCTGGGTGATGGGCCGGGCGATCAGCGCGATGGCGCCCACCACCAGCGACAGGGCCACGGGCACGAGCGCGATGAGCTCCCAGAACACGAAGCGCTGGAAGTCCTCGGCCATCGCCTGCAGCGCCGCCACCTCGCGCTGCACGACCGTGCCGCCGAGGTCGTCTAGCGCCTCGGCGCGCGCGTCCAGCGCCGCGAACTCGGCGAGCAGGCGTCCGAGCGTCTCCTGGCGCCAGCGGGACGCCTCGACCGCCTCGGAGAGCTCGGCCTCCTGCTGCTTGAGCAGCTTGAGCTGGTTCGACTGCTCCGGGTCGAGGCGCAGCGTCCCCATGCGCTGGGCATTCTCGAGGAAGCGCCCGCGCGCGTGCCGGTAGCCCTCCAGCAGCGTCTCGTCGCCGAGCGCCACGTACTGCCGGATGCTGCGCTCCATGGCCGTGACCTGCTCCATGATGGCCCGGCTCACCTCCGTGGCCTGGACCGCCTGCTGCACGGTGCGCTGGCTGCGCTCCACCACCTCGTGGATCGAGAACGCGTTGTTCACGATCGCGAAGATGAGCGGGAGTGCCACCAGCAGGAAGCCGGCGATGATGAGCTTGAGGAAGGAGCGCGGGTAGTACACGCGGCGCAGTCTAGGCCGGGAACGAGACCTCGGCCCGGCCGAAGGCACCGAAGTCCGCCGTCACCGTGTCGCCCGGGGCGATGGCCACCGGCGCGAGGCAGGTACCGGTGGTGACGATCTCTCCGGCCGCGAGGCCCGTGCCCAGCCGTGACAGCGCGTTGGCGAGCCAGGTGAGCGCGATGCGCGGATCGCCGAGCACGTTCGAGCCGCGGCCCGTGCCCACCGGCTTGCCGTTCACCGCCACCGGCACCGGATGCAGGGACAGGTCCACCGTGCGCCATGACTCGGGTGCCGCGGCACCGAAGGCGAACCAGCTCGCGCACGCGCTGTCGGCGACGAGCTGCGCCGCACCCACGCGGGCGAAGTCCTCGTAGCGCGAGTCCGGGATCTCGATGGCGGGGTGCAGCGAGGCGACGGCCTCGAGCACTTCCGCCTGCGAGTACTCGGTGGCGCGCGGCGGCAGCGACTGCGCCATGCGGAAGGCGAATTCGGGTTCCGCGACCCGCATGAGGTTGCCCTCGAGGCTGAAGCGCGCGGGGGCAGGGCTCACCCGACCGGAGAGCAGTGTGCCGGGCAGCGGGCCGTCCACGCCGATGTGGGCCTGGCCGGCGGCGCTGGTGGCGGCGATCTTCCAGCCGGCGCGGGATTGCCCGGTGACCGCGGGCAGTTCGCACTGGACGGCGAAGCCTGCTTCCAGGGAGGCCGGCCTGAGATCCGCGGGCAGCGACGCGACGCGGTGCTTGCGGCTCCACAGGTCCCAGATGAACCGGGCGGTGTCGCGGCTCGCGGCGCTCATCGGGGCGCTCCTTCCAGCGCCCGCGACAGCGGCGCGCGCACCACGTTGGCGAGCGGCTCGCCCCGTGCGAGACGATTGAGGTTGTCGGCCATGGCGCGGCAGCGGCGATGCGCGAGCGCCTCGCTCCAGGCGGAGGCATGGGGTGTCATGATCACGTTGTCCAGTTCGTGGAAGGGGAAGCGCGAGGGGCGAAGCTCGGGGATGGCGCCCCCGCCCTGGGGAGGATACCGATACCAGGTGTCGATCACGGCGCCGCCGATGCGGCGCGACCGGCAGGCCTCGTAGAGGGCCGTCTCGTCCACCGTGGCGCCGCGGCCGACGTTGATGAGCACGCCGCCGGGGCGCATGGCGGCGAAGGCGGCCCCGTCCATCACCCCGCGGGTGTCGTCCGCCAGGGGCAGGGTCATGAGCACGAAGTCGGATTCCGACAGCACGGCGTGGAACTGGTCCATGCCGCGGACGGCCTCCACCCAGCCGTCGCCGTCCCGGGGCGTCCGGCTCGCGGCGATCACCCGGACGCCGAAGGCGCTCGCCCGCCGGGCCGTCTCCCGTCCGATGTGGCCGTAACCCAGGATGCCCAGGGTCTTGCCGTAGAGGTCACCATGGCGTGGGCCGCACAGCCAGGAGCCCCACCAGCGCCCCTGGCGGAACTCGGCATCCAGGCGGCGCAGGCCGATGGTCCATTCCAGCATGGCGGCCAGCACGTACTCGGCGATTCCGACCTCGTGCTCGAAGGCGTTGCAGACCGTGGCGGCCGGCGGGACGGACGGGAAATGGATGTCGTCGGTGCCTGCGCCGGGGAGCTGGAGCAGGCGCAGGCGCGGCGCGGGGGGATGGCTGGACGGCCAGTTCATGGAGATCAGGGCGTCGGCGTCGGCGAGGGCGGCTGCAAACCCCCCCTGGGCGTCGGCAGCGTCCGCCACGATGACCTTCCACTCCGGGTCGAGCAGATCCCTGAGCGGTTCCAGACGATCGTCATCGTCCACGGACTTCAGAAGCAGGATGGGCATCGGTCGGGGTGAGAGAATTGAGTCTGCATCTCTGAAAAATAAACCATTTAAAAACAATTACCTGAAGATCGCCGGCAGGGCTGTAAAAAAACCCCGTCGAGGAGATTCAAAACGGCGGGTCACTGTGATACCGTCCTCGCAACCTGACGGAACAACCGTTCCCGGGCTTGCCGATAAACGGGGGCCTCGTGTCGGTGCCTGTCGGAACGGACCTGGGGTGGGAGACCGCAAATGATAAGGAAATTGCTTCAGGCACTGGTGCTTGCGTCCCTGTTTTCGCTCGGCGCCATGCCGGCGGGCGCACTGACGCTGTCCATCGAGGGCGACCCATCCAGTTCCACGGGTGATCCCCTGCGCTTCGTGGTTCCCTTCGAGGGTTCGGCGCGTTTCTACGTGGTGGCCGATCCGTTGGGGACCCTGATCAATCCCCCGGAACTGCTCGCCGGCAACGAGCTTTTCTACGGGGTCACGTTCCTGTTCCAGTCGACGGGCTACATTCCCGGGGATGGAACCGATCGCGGGTTCCCTTTCCTCATTTCCTCGGTCCCGGTCGATGTGGCGGCCCTGCCGCCGTTTCCCTTTCCGGAAACCGCCATCGAGAACGACACCTGCGGCTTGACCTCCGCGACCTGCGAGTTCGGATACAGCGCCGCCTTCGTGGGGCCCTATTCGCCGCCTTCGCTGTCCGGGCCCACGCGGATCGCTGCCTTCGACGTGGTACACATTCCCGGCGCCGGC
>CAZXJW010000185.1:0-6805 GCA_964641005.1 uncultured Rhodocyclaceae bacterium | reverse complement strand
TCGCTGGAGCGGAACACCATGACCGGCCTCCAGCGTTCATCGTAGCCGAAGTACAGCCAGGGGTCGCTGCCGTCGGTGTCGTTGTCGCTGTCGGTGTCGTAGTGCTCGCCCACCCGATGCCCTAACGCGTTGTAAACATACTCCGACACCACTCTGGCCCCCACCTTCACCTGCACCAGCCGCCCCCAGGGGTCATAGATGTAGTCGTAGGCGCCATCATCCGTACAGTTGCCGACCGCGTCGTAGACCAATGTGTCGTCGTCGCCCCCGGTGCCGTTCTTGTTCCGGCCGGTCAGCTCATTGGCCTGGTTGAAGTTGTAGCCGCCCGAGCCCGCCGAGCCGTCGTTGACCTCGTCCAGTTCATCGGTGCCGGTGAAGACGCCGTCGCCGTCAAGGTCGAGCTGGTTCTTGGCCCAGTTGCCCACCTGCGTCAGCGTCCACAACTGATCGCGGGTCTTGGAGGTGATGGCGCTGCCGCTCCACGTGCCTTCTTCGGCACGGGTCAGGCGGTTCAGATTGTCGTTGGTCAGGCTCACGTCCCGCCCGGGGAGCGTGTTGTCCTCGATCAATGTGATGCCCGAGTTGCGGTCGTAGGTGATGTCGACGTCGAAGAAGTCCTTGTCTGTGCTCAGATCCTTCGTCCACCGGCTCGAGGTGACTCTGTTGAAACGGTCGAGATCGGGATAGACCCCCGGCGTGCTCGAAAAGTGCTCGCTCATGACCGAGACTTCGGGGTACGTGGTGCCGACCACGCTTCCTGAGCCGAGATAGTCGTACTCGGCGATGATCAGGCTCGATTCATCGGGCAGCGACACCCGGCTCACCCGGCTCAGGTTGTCGTCAAGGACGTTGCCGCTCGACAGGTACTCGTACTGAATGTCCTTCAGCTCGGTGCTGCCGTAGTAGTAGCGAGATCGCGTCTTGCGCAGCGTGTTCCCGAGAGATGTTTCCTTCTCGTACGTGTAGCCGACCTCGTAGTCGTTGGTGCCTCCACCCACCGCCGAATCCCGGTCCTGCTCGAAGCTGCTCAACAGCCCCCAGTCTTCGTAGCTGTACTTCACCTCGTTGATGATGCTGCCACTTCCGGGGGTCGCGTGGTCGTACTGCCCCACCGTGGTCACCATGCCGCGGCTGTCGTACGCCGTGGTGATCCGCTTCACCGTCGAATCAAAGCCGCCGGCGATGGTCGTGGCCCGCTGGTGCGTCTGCCGCCCCGCGGTGTCGTAGACACTCTCCATGATGTTGCCGGCCTGGTCCTTCACCCAGATCGGCTGGCCCTGCGCGTTGTAGGCGTGGGTCACGACGTCCGACCCACCCGACGAGTCGGGGTACTGCACCTTCCACAGCATGCGGCCCGACGAGATCTTCGAATCCCCCGCACTGGTCCCCTTGGTCACGCCATAGGTGTAGAAGGTCTCCTGATCTTCGGGGGCGCTGCCCGTGTCCACCACCCCATCACCGTCCCAGTCGACCCACAGCTTGGTCACCAGACCATCGGTGTACACCGTCCGGGTGATCACATCGTCCGCGGCGTTGTTGCCGCTCGGAGTGCCGTCCACGTAGTTGGCGATCGAGGTGATCGCCCGACCGGCGTCGTCGTACACCGTCCTGCTGGTGATAGCCCGGGGGTCGGTGACATCCAGCACCGTGCCGTCGTCGTTGTAGGTCTGGCTGGTCACCAATACCGTGTCAGAGCGCGACGGGATCGACAGGCCGGTCCGGTCAAACGTCCCCGTGCTGGTGCTGCCGTCGCCCACGATCGCGTTGGTGCCGTACGCCGCCACCGTGGTCTGCCGGTCCCAGTCGTCGTACCAGAAGGATGTGATCTGGATCCGGCCCTTGATGTTGGCCGCGGTGTACTTCATCGCATCGCCATCAGCGTTGGTATCCAGCGCCCCGGTGCTGCCGCCACCACCCGAAAGCAGGTCATCGGTGCGGCGGCTGATGCTCGCGGTCATCAAAACGTTGCTGGTGGAGTTTTCGTACGTCGTCTGCGATTCCTCGACCACCTCGTCGCCGCTGACATCGTCCGCATCGGCGTAGACGCTGTCGTTCATGCCGCCCAGCAGGAAGCTGTGCGTCGCCCGCCCGATGCGGTCGTAGATGGTCTTGGTGACCGAGTCCCCCACGCTCTTGACCACCCGGCCTGCGGCGTCCGCCCAGGTCTGGCTGACCAAGGTGTCGGCGCTGGCCCCGGTGCTCTGGGTGATCTGGTGGCGGATGCTCTTCCACGCCCGGCCGCGCTCGTCGTACAGCGTCTCACTGAGCGACACCCGGTTCGTGCTCAATGCCGTGGGATCATCCGTAGCGTCCAGCCCGCTGCTGCTGCTGTAGCCGCCCTGGGCGATCACGCGGCCAAGGTTGTCGTACTTGGTCAGGCCGTAGGGCGCCTGAGCCCCGATCGTCACGATCCGCCGGCCCCGGAAGTCGTACAGGAAGCTCGTATCGCGCCGGTCGGTCGTCGAATCCTCGACGAAGGCCGTATGCATGGTCACATGGCTGTTGCCGCCGTCGGCCCCACCATCGAACACCGTCTCGCTGATCTTCACCATGTTGTCGGGGCCCGAGGCCTCGCCGCCGCTGAACGAGTTGTCGTTGGTCCCGATGTACCCGCGGTACGCCCTGCCCAGGTCATCAAAGACCGTGCGCGTGATCGTCCCCGTGGTGTCCTTCACCCGCCACTGCCGGCCCATGTCGTCGTAGCCGTACGTGGTCTGGTCGTAGTTGGTGCCGTCCGCCCCCGCCCCCGACCCCGGAATGTCGAAATACATCCGGGTGGAGTTCACCCGGGCGCCGCTCCCGTCGTACTGGCTCGTGCTCATCCGCGCCAGCGTGCCCTTGGTCAACGCCGTGATCGGATCGGCCTCGGTCTCATCGATCCAGGTCGTCAATGCATCGGTCAGGCCGCTCGAAGTGATCGCGATCGTGCCGGAAAACTCGCTCTTGCCCGCGTGGTTGCTCACCCCGTACCCCGCCGGACCGAAGAAGGTGGTGCTGCCCCCCGTGGTCATCCGCGGGAACGCGATCGACACCGAGCGCAGGTCATCCAGCACCGAGTAGTAACTCTTGGTCAATCGACCACTTGGCATGGTCGTCGTGTCCGGCCGCCCCTGGGCGTCGTACGCCATCGTGCTGATCAGGCGCAGCCCGTCACCCGTTTCGGTGATGCCGAAGTTCGTGTTGGGATCATCGCCCGATGCGAAGTCGCTGCCGTGGTTGGTCTGGCAGTCCCGGATGCTCTTGACCACCTGCTTCTTCGAATGCTGCGTGTAGGTATAGATCCCGTCGGGCCCGCGGCTGAAGGCCGTGGTCCCATCGGCCCGGACAAAGCGGTCCGTGGTCACCGAGCTCCCCGAGCCGTTGTTCCCCGCATCCACCGCCGGAAGCGTCGTGGTCACCTGCTTCAGCGCCAGGTACTGCACGTTGGTGTCAGTGCCGCTGTGGAACACATAGCTGTACGTGGTGTCATTGAAAGTATTCGAGGTGTTGTACGTCGAGGTCGCGGTGTGGTACGACCGCGAGGTCGACACCAGCGCCTTCACCAGGTGCTTGTCCGGACTCCCCGCTTCCACCTCCAGCAGCTGGCTGGTGTACGCCATGTAACTGGTGAAGTACGCCGTGCCCGAGTCGCCCTCCTTGTACTTGCGGGCCTCGGTGAAGCCGTTCATGTTGCTGCCGCTCACCCGCGCAATCACAGTGACCAGCCCCGCGGCGCTGTGCCGCGTGAAGGCCCCCGTCGAGTGCGTGTACGTGTCGTTGTTGGCCGGGCTGTGGATCGCGGTCACCCGACCATTCGAATCACGCACCACCTCGGTCGCCCACATGTCCGTATAGGCGCCTGAAGGCGCTGCATCGGTCACGACACTCGAAAGCGCCTGCCCGGTCTCATCGAGGTACCGCGTGCTGTAGATGCCATCAGGCTGGTC
The DNA here is from genome assembly GCA_964641005.1 of uncultured Rhodocyclaceae bacterium. Classification (GTDB taxonomy): domain Bacteria; phylum Pseudomonadota; class Gammaproteobacteria; order Burkholderiales. The sequence continues at coordinate 2,879 of CAZXJW010000185.1, read as the reverse complement.
GATCACCACCCGGCTCTTCCACGCCGTGTCGTAGCCGCTGGTGGGGCTGAATGAGCCGTTGTCCGAGTACGCCAGCTCGAAGATCCCGTTGGCCCCGCCCGAGCAGCCGCACTGCCCGTTGGCGAAGATCGTGAAGACCCGGTCGTCGCCCGAGGAAACGTACTCCACGTACGATTCGCAGTAGGGCTTGAGGTTGGCATCGCTCGCGGTCAGGAAGTCGCCGTTGGTCGCATCCGCATCCGCATCCCAGTCAAACTTCCGCGCCCCCTCAAAGCCCAGCACCATCTTGATCTGGTGCGGACTCCCCCGGAGGCCGTCGCTGTTGGACCACGTGGCATCGTAGTACCGGTAGTACTTGCGCCGCACCATCGAGATCCCGCTGTCAGTCAGCGGCGTGGTGATGGTCACCAGCTTCAGGTCGCCCGCCATGCCGTGCGCATCGCCATCCGCGGTGTAGTAGGCGTAGTCGACCTTGCCCACCTCGACCACGCCCGTCGGGCTGGCCCAGGTGCCGCTGGCCTTGGTCTCGGCCTTCACCTGCGTCAACCGGTCCGCGCCCCCCGTGCTCGTGTAGGTGTAGGTGTAGCGCCGGTCGCTGGCGTCGTACGCCAGGATCATCCACCCCGAGGCGTTGTAGCCCGTGCTGATGGCGGTTGCCGAAGTCGTGGCATCACCCACGAAGTTGGTGTTGCCCGCCGCATCGATCGTCTTCCACAGCTGCCCACGGGCCGGGTCGCTGTTGGCATCGAAGCCAAAGAACACCGCCTTGGCCCCGGAAACATCGAACAGCGTGTACGTGTCGGCGTTGGCCCCGTTGGCCTCGAAGAACACCACGCCACCCGAGCCGTTCACCCCACGGAACAGGTCCGAGGTCGCCCCATCGCGCTTGTACTCGGTGAATCGATCCGCGCCGTAGTTGATGTACAGCACATCCAGATCATCGGTCGCCCCATCAAACAACCGGATCTCGGGCATCGAGTCCTGGAACCAGTTGTAACCCTGCGGGCCGTTCGAATCGTGGTGCGCACCACCAGAAGTGCGCTGGTGGCCGTTGAAGCTGCGCCCGATCGTCCACGGCAATCCCGCGTTGGGCAGCGCCAGGTCCACATCACGCTCCATAAACGACCCCGACGCCAGCTGCACCGCGCCAAGTGAAGCGCCCATCGCGCCGGCATCGCCGGGATTGGCCGCCACCAGCAAACCCGCCACCGAAGCGCCGCTCCGCGAAGTGCCGTCGAGGTTGACACCGCGCTGCAGCACCTGCGGACGCACATCCTGCTCACGCGTCGTCCCCGTGAACAAGTAACTCGTCAATGAATCGTTGTGCTGCTGCAGGATCGTGTCGGCGCCGGCAGAAACAGATCCAATCCCCAGGAGCGCAGCAACAAACACAGGCCAGCGCCCCCGGTTCGCGCGACAGCTATTCCGTGCCGCGTTGATCAGTTGAAGTGAACCAAGCCCGTTCGCTGAAGAAAGCTGCCGCATCGCGCAACCTCCGCGTTGGACCACAACATTCCGAACCGCGCAACCATCGATGGGCACGATCTCTGCCGCACAGAGACCGCCGCTCACCGGCTCATCCCGATTCTCCACACTCCCTCTCAATGAAGGAAGTGCGCACCGATATCACGCACCTTGAAGCGGCCCTCTGGCGAGCGCTCCCGGGGGCGGACAATGCCACACACTCACGATTGCACGTGCCCACCTTGGCACGAAACACCGAAGCTGCAGTCCTGAACCTTACTGAAATATTGAACGAACCCGGTCGGAAGTAGCCCGGAACGAATCCCTGCACCTGTGAACCGCACCGGGGGGCGAAAGGTGCCGGGGTCCGGGGACGCGCTCGCGCGGCATGGCGCGAACGCTGATGTGAAGAGGATGCGCTACGTTCGATGCGCTCGTCAACTAAAAAATACTTGGTTCTTAAGAAATTCTCATCGCCCCCTCATTTCCCTCTTGCATCGCCACTCGCGCGCGGTACGTTTCAATCTCCAGAGAGCGCACCGTCGCACCGTCGGGTGGACGGCGCATCTACACCGGGTTCCATGCGTACATCTTGAATGAATGCCGGTAGCAAAGCCGGCAGAGCGCCGGTTGAAGGATCGTTCGGCACCTTCTGCGTGCCTTGTCACGCACGTGCACAATCGCGGGCAACGCCCCGCAGGTGGCGGCAACAGGCTTTGGTACGGCGCTTCGGCACGCGCCGTCGGTGATCGGTGGGTCACATCGCATGAGCGCTCGCGCCGCGCGGCACGGCCTCGCGGCATGGTGCGCTCCGGAGCATCAAACATGGCACAGCGCGTCGCCAAGGCTTCCTTCCTCAGCCTCCTCATCCTCGCGGTCGTCGCGGCCCTGATCATCGCGAGTGTCTCGACCCTCTCCCGCGGTCCCAGTGTGGCGCAGGCGCGCCCCGAACCGCTCCCCTCAGCGGACGTCGAGGGTGCGCTCCGCCACATCGGCGCCACCCCCGAACTTCTCACCGCCGCGGGCCTCAGCGCCCAGGCTATCACCGCCCTCATCGAGGACGCCGATGCGCATCTGGAAAGCAATGGCACCGCGTGGTCCAGCGCCCTGGGCGCCCTGGGCACCGCACGCAGCAACTTCACGCGCCTCGATGATCTGGTGCGCTCCGGTCTGGCCACCGAGCAGCAAGTGAGCGAACTCGCCGCTGCGAAAACCGCCTTGACCAACGCTGAAACCGCCATGGCCACCCAGCGCACCAGCCTCTGGGCCGCCATCGATGAGAACTTCCCGGGGCAAGAAGTGGTCGCGGCAGTGCAGGCAGCGCACGCCGCGAGCGAGCAGGCCCTGCCGCGGGAGTTTCTGTTCGTGAGCCACACCGAAGCCCAGTACGTGGCACTCCGCAACGCCTGGGCCAA
>CAZXJW010000184.1:4948-6814 GCA_964641005.1 uncultured Rhodocyclaceae bacterium | reverse complement strand
AGGCACGCCGCCGCAGGACGGGGTCGCCGAACTGCTCGATGAGCGCGGCGCGCGCCGCGGCGATGGACACCGGTGGCACGTTCATGGGGTTTCCCTGCACGGTGGTCGTCCTCAGGGGCGCGGCGCCGTGCGCCACGTGGTGCCGCGGGGCCGCCGCGGCAGCGGCGGGATCTCGATGCGCGGCGTCTCTGGAAGCGCGAACACCAGCAGCAGCAGGATCGGCGGCGCCTGGAAGGCGAGCATGCGCACGATGGAGTCGCCCGGCGCGACGTGCTCGCGCAGCACGAACATCGCGCCTAGCACGCCGGTCACCACGAGCAGTGGCACCGCGCGACGCAGCGTCACGCCCCAGCGCGCTGCGCGGAACCGCTCGTGGAAGCGCGCCGGCGGTTCGGCCAGGGTTCGAACCAGGTGGGTGGCGGTGCGCTCCACCAGCCGCTCGGCGGCGGCGCTGCGCGCCGGCTCGCGACGCGGCAGCCGCAGCGCCCCGGTGAAGCGCGGTCCGCTGGGCGAGATGCGGCCCCAGGGCCAGCCCTGCACAGCGAGCAGGTCCTCGGGCAATTCGAAACGGGCATCCCCGAGCGGTGTGATGACCAGGTCAGCGGGTGGACCGGCCACCACCGGCACCCTGACCTCCACGTCGAGTGTCGCGGTGCGGATGCGGGCCGCCGCGATCGCCGGTCCGCCGGGAACCATGCGATGGTGGAAGGCGACGACGAAGCCGTCGGCGGCGCGGATCTGGCGCGCGAGCGGCACGGATTCCAGCTGTTCGAGCAACTCCGCGGGGCCCTTGCCTTGTGCCTCGAGCTTCGCCTCGATTCCCTCCGGAGTGACCAGCATCCGCATGAGGCGGTAGCGGTCCCGGCCGGGCTCGTCGAGGACCAGCGTCTCGCGCAGTGCCGGCAGCGCACCGCACGCCGGATGCTCGCGGGACCGGAACACCAGCCGGCGCGCCATCCGGTCGGTGGCCTTCAGGTCCACGTGCAGGCCGCGGCCGGCGAACGGTGCCACCAGGGCGAGGATATCGTGATGGGTGAGGGGAGGGACGGACATGGCGTCGGTGAAGGCGGCGGGCGCGGCCATCCAGCGTAGCGCGTCGCCCGCGCATTCCCAAGCGCGCTGGAGGCGGCGGGTCAACGCCTGCGCGGCATCCGCCAGGGCAGCATGAACTGCACCGTCGGCGACACCAGCCGCGGCAGGTTTAGCGTCTCGTGTACCGCCACCACCGGCTCGCCCAGAAGCCCCGAGGCGAGCACGGCGCGGGCATAAAAGGGGGTGTCCTCGAGTGTCTGCGTCACGGTGGCGGTGACGGCGGCGTCCGTGCGCACGCGCCGCGGGATGCGCCACAGGGTGGGCGGCAGCGCCTGGCGCGGAGGCGCCTCGAAGGGTTCCACCGTGCCATCGGGCCGGAAGCGCAGGGCGAGCACGCGGTCGCCACCGCGCTTCTGCTGCACGTCGTACACCACCGCGGTGCTGCCGTCCCTCAGGCCGGCACGAAACCAGTCCCACTCGGTGAAGGGCCTGGCGATGGGTTCGTCGCCCTCGTTCGAATCGAGGTAGGCGTTTCCCCGCCACCGGATGCCCGGGCGTTCCATCTCCACCTCCACGCGCGCGGCCGGCGCGAGCGGACCCCACCGGTGGCGGCCGTGTTCGTCAAGCGCGAACACCCGGTCGAACAGCTGGCCGGGGTGGATGCGCACGCGTCCGCGCACGCGCATGGGCAGCGGCACGCAGACCTCGTCGATGGCGATGTCGAGCGCGGTGCCGTCCCAGCTCAGGTGGCTCGGACCCACGCGAAAGCTAGCGGCGTCGCGCCGCAGGCTGCCGCTGCCGCGCTCGGTCATCGTCCAGCGCTTGCCTCCGGCG
>CAZXJW010000184.1:0-4938 GCA_964641005.1 uncultured Rhodocyclaceae bacterium | reverse complement strand
CCGTAGAGACAGACGTTGATGGCCACGTGGTTCTCGGCATCGGCCTCGCCGCGCCGCAGCGCCCACGCGTAGTAGGGCGAGAACACGCTGCCCACGAAGGCGATGATGGTCAGGCCGTGCCGGCCATCGTCGCTCAGGGCATCGACGTACCACCAGAGGTAGCCGCCCGGGGGAACCGGCTGGTCGAATCGAGGTGCTCCACCAGGGCCTCGGCCGCCAGCCGGCCGGACAGGGCTGCCATCGGCACGCCCGGTCCCGGATGCACGCTCCCGCCAGCCAGGTAAAGGCCCGGCAGGCGGCTCTTCGAGCCGGGGCGTCGGAACGAGGCCATCCATCCGTGCGTCGCCCGCCCATATAGCGCTCCCCCCGTGGCCGGGAAGAGCCGCTCGAACTCCGGCGGACCGGTGCGGATCCATTGCGGGGGCGGTGCCTCGATGATCAGGCCGCAGCGGCTGAGCAGCGCCAGGCAGTTGCGTTCGCATTCGTCCATCTCCTGCGGGGTGGGTGTGCCGGTGTCGCCACCGGCCGGTGCATTGACGAGGCACAGCAGCCGCTCCGCACCGGCGGGTGCGGACGCCGGGTCGCCGCGGTCCTGGGCGCAGACGTACACCGTGCCGCGCGCAGGCAGGCGCCCGTGGCCGAAGATGTCCCGGAACTCCGAGGCGTAGTCGTCGCGAAAGAACACGTTGTGGCGCTCGAGCGGGAAGCCGCGCGTGAGGCCCTGCACGGCCCAGGTGAGCGCGGAGAGCGAGCGTTGCCCGTGCGGTGCCGCGTCCACGGCCGCGGCGGCGGCGGGACCGAGCAGGCCCGCGGCGAGCGCGCCCGCGTCCCCGTTGAACACCACGTGGTCCGCCGGCACGGTCTCGCCACTGGCGAGCCGCACGCCGGCTGCGCGACCGCCGCGCACGAGGATCTCCTCGCAGTGGCTGCCGTAGCGCAGCAGCGCCCCGCGCCGCGCGGCGAGCCCGGCCAGCGCAAGCGCGACGGCGTGCATGCCACCACGCACGGACCACACGCCGTCCATCTCCACCTGCGCCACCAGCACCAGGGTGGCGGGCGCTTCGAAGGGCGACGAGCCCGTGTAGGTGGCGTAGCGGCCGAACAGCTGCTGCAGCCGTGGATCGTGGAAGTGGCGCGCGAGCGTGCGCCACAGCGACTGGAAGGGGCCCAGGGCGGCGAGCACGCCGAGGCCGGACAGGCCCAGGTCCCCGGCCATTCCGGCGAGGCTCGGTCGACGCGAGCGGATGTAGGGCCCCTCGAGGGCGCGGTACACCTTGCGAGCCTCGTCGCAGAAGCCCAGGAAACGACGCGCCTCGGCTGCGCCCGAGAACTCGCCGATGGCCTGGGCGGAGCGCTGCCGGTCGGCGAACAGGTCGAGCCGACCGCCGCCGTCCCAGGCGTGGCGCGCCAGCACCTCCAGCGGGGTGAGCTCCAGTTCGTCCTCGAGTCCTGCGCCGGCCTGGGCGAGGATCTCGTCGAACACCCAGCGCATGGTGAACACGGTCGGACCGCCGTCGATGCCCTCGCCCAGGGGCAGGCGCCGCATCTTGCCGCCCGGCGCCGCTGCCCGCTCGAGCACGGTCACCTCCAGGCCGCGGCTGGCCAGCAGGAGGGCGCTCACGAGGCCGGCCACGCCGGCGCCGATCACGACGACGCGGTCTGCGGGCACGGTTCGGCGCCAGAAGCCGCCGGCGCCGGTGGCGGCGCGGGCGCGATCAGTTCGGCGGCGCTGCGCCCTTTCCAGCTGCCGCTCGCGGCGTAGGGGACGAAGCGGCAGAACATGGACTCGGCGAAGAAGCCGTCGCGGGCGGCGGCGCGGATCGCGTCGAGGTGGGCGCCGCTGCGCGCATAGGCGTCCATGGACGCCTGGTCGTCCCAGATGGAGAAGGTGGCCTGGCGCAGCAGCGGCGCTTCACCGAGGCCGGCCGCGAGCCGGCATCCGTGAGCGGCGGCGAGCGAGCGCTCGGACGGTGGCGAATGGCGCCAGAAGGAAAGCACGCCTGCCGCGCGTATGGAGGCCCGCGTGAGCGCTGCAACAGGCTGCCCGGGACGCTGCCGGGCGCCGATCGAGAAGGGGGAACTGCCGCTCCAGCTTCCCCGTGTCGAGAAGGCGCGCAGCTTCAGAGCGAGGCTTTCCCGTGACTGCAGGCGCCAGGCGCGCAGCAACGCGGAATCGGTCAGGAAGCGGTCGGCGTCGGCTTCGGTGCGGAACACGGCGAAGACGCCGTGGTGCGAGAGGCTGGGGCGCAATCCGAATCCGCCTTCGTGTCCGCTCCCCAGCAGCTTCAGGAACACGAGACCCGGGGCGCGGCGCAGGCTGAAGCGTCCCAGCAGGAAACGCAGCACCGCGCGCCATCGGAATCCAGGCGCCGCCTCCAGAAGCGCCACCACCCCGACTTCGCCGGTGGATTCTGTTTTGGAATCAGACGGTTTTGTCATCGTTCGCCGTGCCTTGCATCTCCGCCGAAACCCCTGTCCCGCTGTGTTGACGTGCCCTAGACAACATGTCTATATTGCATGACATAAAAAGTGACAATACAAGTTTACATCGCCCGTTCCGCTTCGAGAGGTGGACCTGATGAACGATCCGGCAAGCCGCATCCGCCGCAGTCTGGCGGTTTCGATCGAACGGGCATTGCACGCAGCACTCGCGGAGGGTCGCGGCGATGGTGGCGGTCCCCCGGGGTTGCAGCGCGCCATGGAGTACGCGGTGTTCCCAGGCGGTGCGCGGCTGAGACCGCGGCTCTGCCTGACCGTGGCGTGCGCCTGCGGCGACGACAACCACGGGCTCGCCGATGCGGCGGCCGCGGCCATCGAACTGCTTCACTGTGCATCCCTGGTCCACGACGACCTGCCCTGTTTCGACGACGCGCCCGTGAGGCGCGGCAAGCCTTCGGTGCACGAGGCCTTCGGCGAGCGCATCGCGGTGCTGACCGGGGACGCGCTCATCGTCCTTGCCTTCCAGTCGCTCGCCACCGCGGGTGCCCTGGCACCGCACCGGCTCGTTCCGCTGCTTCGCATCGTCGGGCAGTCGGTGGGCACGCCGCGCGGCATCTGCGCGGGGCAGGCCTGGGAGTGTGAACCCTCCACCGACCTGTCCGAGTACCAGCGGGCGAAGACGGGCGCGCTGTTCGCGGCCGCCACCATGGCGGGTGCGGCCGCGTCGGGCTTCGAGCCCGGACCATGGCGCATCCTCGGAGAGCGTCTCGGCGAGGCCTACCAGGTGGCCGATGACCTGCGAGACCTCCTGTCCACGCCAGCCGACCTCGGCAAGCCCGTGGGCCGCGACGCCGCGCTCGGACGCCCCAACGCGGCGCACCAGATGGGCGTCGAGGGCGCCCGGGGCCGGCTCGAGCGCCTGCTCGGTGAAGCGATCGCCTCCATCCCCGCCAGCTGCCCCGGCGCAGCCGGCCTGCGTGACCTGATCCTGCTCGAGGCGAGCGGTTTCCTGCCCAAGGAAATGGCCCAGCTGGCCGCCTGAGGCCCGCGCAGTAGCCGATGGCATGAGCCTGTTGCTTCGCATGGATCCCGCGCCGCTGTCGTGGATGGATCGCGCACTCGGCTGGCGGGACCGGCTCATCGGAAGCGAGGGGTTCCGCCGCTGGGCGGGGCGCTTCCCGCTGACGCGCGCCGTGGCCCGGCGCCGGGCGCGGCAGCTGTTCGACCTGTGCGCGGGTTTCGTCTATTCCCAGGTGCTTGCCGCATGCGTGCGGCTCGACCTGTTCGAGATCCTGTCCCAGGGGCCGCTGGATGCAGAGGCCCTCGCGAGGCGCTGCGGGCTGGGCGTCGACGCGATGCTGCGTCTGTTGCGTGCCGCCGCGTCGCTCGGGCTCGTCGCCCGGCGCAGCGGTGGTCGCTGGGGGTTGGGCCAGCTCGGTGCCGCCATGGTGGGCAACGAGGGCATATCGGCCATGGTGGAACACCACCGTCTCCTGTACGCCGACCTGGAGGATCCCGTGCGGCTGCTGCGCGAGGGCAGTGCCGGAACGCGGCTGTCGCGTTTCTGGCCGTACGCCACCAGCGCCGTGCCCGTGGAAGTGGATCCGGAGGCCGCCGCGGCTTACAGCCGGGTGATGGCCGCATCGCAGCAGCTGCTCTCGGGGGGGATCCTCGATGCGTTTCCCCTCGGGCGCCATCGGGTGCTCCTGGACGTGGGGGGTGGCGAGGGTGCCTTCGTGGAGGCTGCCGCACGCCGCCATTCCCATCTGCGCCTGCAGTTGTTCGACCTGCCCGCCGTGGCCGATCGCGCCCGCGCCCGCCTCGCGGCGGCCGGCATGTCGGGGCGGACCGAGGTCTTCGGTGGCGATTTCAAGCGCGATGTCCTGCCCGGCGGCGCCGACGTGGTGGCGCTGATCCGCGTCATGTTCGACCACGACGACGAGACTGTCGTCGCGATCCTGCGCAACGTGCGCAGCGCCATGGCGCCGGGCGCGATGCTGCTGGTGGCCGAGCCCATGGCGGGAACGCCGGGTGCCGAGCCCATGGGCGACGCGTACTTCGGGTTCTACCTGCTGGCCATGGGACGGGGCCGTTCGCGCACCGCTGCCGAGCTGCAGTCGCTACTCACGAGCGCTGGTTTCGGACGGGCTCGTCTGGTGCCGACCCCCATGCCCCTGCAGACCCAGTTGCTGTGCTGTCGCCCGACATGACGGACAAGATGTAAATTGTCCTTGACAATAACATGCGTCATTTTAAACTGACACTCATGCAGTTCACCCGGGCGGCGGGGCGGCGCCGACCCGAAACGAGAGGGTTTCGATGAAGACCATGGCCGTGGTGCTCGAGCAGCCCGAGCGACTCGTCCTCAGCCGCCTCGACCTCGCCGAGCCCGGCGAAGGCGACGTGGTCGTGGACATCGCCTGGAGCGGCATCAGCACCGGCACCGAGCGCCTGCTGTGGTCCGGCCGCATGCCTGCCTTCCCCGGCATGGGCTACCCC
>CAZXJW010000183.1:0-6832 GCA_964641005.1 uncultured Rhodocyclaceae bacterium | reverse complement strand
TGGCCACGTACTGCCGGCCGCCGATCTCGTAGGTGACCGGCGAGGCGTTGATGCCCGAGCCGGTCTGGTAGCGCCACAGCACCTTGCCGCTCTTCGCGTCGGCCGCGAAGAAGAAGCCCTGCTGGTCACCGGTGAACACCAGCCCCGACTTGGTGGCCAGCACGCCCGCGAACAGCGGCAGCGGGCTGGGGATCTCCCAGAGCCACTTCTTCCTCTGCACGTCGAAGGCACGCAGCCGGCCGATGGTGTCGGAGATGCGGTGCATCTTGTAGTCCATGCCCATGTACACCTTGCCCGGCTCGTACTTGATGTCCTCGGGCTTGTAGCCGGTGAGCGCCATGGCCCAGGTGTTGGTGGGCACGAAGGCCACCCCCATGTCCGGGTTGTAGGCCATGGGGAACCAGTTGGTGCCGCCTTCCAGGCCGGGCACGATGGGCAGCACCGTCTTGCCGTCGGCGAGCGGGCGCATCTTCTCGTTCACCGTGGGACGCCCCGTCACCGGGTCGAGGCCCGTGGTCCAGTTGATGCCATCCACCGTGGGCACGGCATAGACGAACTTGCCGGTGACGCGATCCAGCACGTAGAAGAAACCGTTGCGGTTGGTCTGCAGCGCGGCCTTGATCTTCTTCCCGCCCACGCTCACGTCGGCGAGGATGGGCGCGTTGTTGCCGTCGTAGTCCCAGCCGTCGTTGGGGGTGTACTGGTAGCCCCAGCGGATCCTGCCGGTGGAGGCGTCCATGGCGATGAGCGACGCGGTCCACTTGTTGTCGCCCTTGCGCAGGTCGGAGTTCCACGGCCCGGGGTTGCCCGTGCCCCAGTAGATGAGGTCGAGCTCGGGGTCGTAGGCGCCCGACTGCCAGGTGGCGCCGCCGCCGGTCTTCCAGGTGTCGCCCGGCCAGGTCTCGTTGCCCGGCTCGCCCTTGCCGGGGATGGTGTAGGTGGTCCACTTCTCGGCGCCGGACTTCGCGTCGTAGGCACGCACGTAGCCGCGCGCTCCGTACTCGCCGCCGCCGATCCCCACCACCACCATGCCCTTGACGATGTAGGGCGCGCCCGTGGCCGAGATGCCCTTCTTCCAGTCGTCGATCACCTTCTCCCAGGCCACCTCGCCGGTGTCCCGCTTCAGCGCCACGAGCCGCGCATCCAGCGTGAGCACGTAGACCAGGTCGCCATACACCGCCACGCCGCGGTTCACCGGGCCGCAGCACAGCACGGTGCCCAGGCCCTCGGGCTCTTCCGGCGCCCAGTGCCACAGCCGCTGGCCGTTGACGGCGTCGAAGGCGAACACGTGGGAGTGGGCGCCGGTGACGTACATCACCCCGCCGCTGATGACCGGCGTGGCCTCGAGGCCGTCGAGCGAGTTCAGGCCGGCACTCCAGATCGGGCGCAGCTTCGCCACGTTGGAGGGCTTGATCTGGGTGAGCGGGCTGAAGCGCTGGTTGTCGTAGGTGCGGCCGTAGATCAGCCACTCGCCGCGGTTCTTCGCGGCGGCGACCAGGTCGGCATCGGAGGGCCCGGCCGCGGATGGGCCGGGCGACAGCAGCAGTGCGGCCGCGGCAAGCGGCAGGAAGCGAAGCGACGTCACGTGAGTCTCCCTCGGTACGGCGGTTTGTCGGGGCCCGGCCTCCAGGGGCCGGGCTTCTCCGTGAAGCTCGAAGAATGCTGCGGGCCTCTGCGGGCCCGTCGTTCAGGCGGCCTGCGGCTTGAGCGCCCGCGGGCGCTCCACGCCGAGGAACCGGAAATCCACCTCGGGCACGCGTCCGCTGACCAGGTCGGCGATGGCGCGGCCCGAGCCGCAGGCGTGCGTCCACCCGAGCGTACCGTGGCCGGTATCGAGGAACAAGTTGGGCAGGCGCGAGCGGCCGATCAGGGGCACGTTGCCCGGCGTGGCCGGACGCAGGCCGGTCCAGAAGCGCGCCTGCTCCCAGTGGGCGCCGCCGGGGAACAGGGCGGCGGCGCGACGCACGATGGCCTGGCAGCGCACGCGGTTGATCTCGGTGTTCCAGCCGGTGAGCTCCGCCGTGCCGGCCACGCGCAGCTCGTCGCCCAGGCGCGAGAACACCAGCTTGTACTCGTCGTCCGTGAGGCTCACGTGGGGCGCCCGGCCGGAACCGGACACGGGCACGGTGATGGAGTAGCCCTTGGCCGGATACACCGGCACGGAGATGCCGGCCCCCTTGAGAAGGTGCGGGCTGTAGCTGCCCAGGGCCATCACGTAGGCGTCGGCCGTGAGCGTCTCCTCCGCGCCCTCGGCGCGACGCACGCGCACGCCCTCGAGCCGCCCGCCGGCTGCCAGCAGCCGCAGCACGTCGGTGCCGTAGCGGAACACCACGCCGCGGGCGGCGGCGAGCTTCGCGAGTTCGTCGGTGAACTTCCAGGCGTTGCCCGATTCGTCGGAGGGCGTGTAGGTGCCGCCGGCGATGGTGGATCGGGCCGCGGCCAGCGCGGGCTCGATGGCCACGCACTCGGCGGCGGACTTCACCTGCCGGTCCACGCCGTACTGGCGCATCAGCTCGGCCGGGCCGGCCGCGGCCTCGAACTCGGCCTCGCTGGTGTAGAAGTGCAGGATGCCGCGCTCGAGGTGGTCGTAGCGGATGCCCGTCTCGGCGCGCAGCGCCTGCAGCGCGGCACGGCTGTAGAGGCCGAGGTTCACGATCTGCACGATGTTGTCGCGGGTGCGCCCGGGCAGGCACTCGAGCAGGAAGCGCAGGCCCCAGGACCACTGGGCGGGATCGGCACGCAGCCGGAACAGCAGCGGCGCGTCCTCGCGGGCGAGCCACTTCAGGACCTTGGCGGGCGCATGGGGATTGGCCCAGGGCTCGGCATGACTCACCGAGATCTGGCCGCCGTTGGCGAAGCTGGTTTCGAGGCCCGAGGCGGGCTGGCGATCCACCACCGTGACTTCGTGGCCGGACCGGGACAGGTACCAGGCGGCCGTGGTGCCCACCACGCCGCTGCCGAGGACGAGAACGCGCATCTGGATGCTCCTTGAACCCATCGAGCGGACATGAAAAAAGGGTGAAGGCGGCGCGTGCCGCGGCTTCACCCCTCTGTCCGTCGTACCTGAGAGATTACGGGCTCGGTCGCGGAATCCACTTCCGCACCGGTCCGGTTGCCCCTTCGGTGGCAGGCCCGCTCGAGCCTGCGCTCTCCAGAGTTGCGCCCTCTTGCGACGGTTCTCGGAACCTGAGCGTTCACGGGTGTTTGCGCCTTCGGCGGCCGGTGGTCCGGGGACCACGGGCACTCTCCCGTCGCGAGGTTTGTGCGCAGCAGCAAACTTAAGCCGCGCACGGTGCGCGTGTCAATCGACCCTGGAAAGCGATCATCGTTCCAGGGCCGTGCGTACCGCGGCGCGCACGTCGGCCGGGACGGACCGCAGCTCGCCCTGCGCCGGCCAGCCCTTCGCCTTCACGGCCGCGTCGATGGCGGCGATTCGCTCCCCATCGAGCGGATGGGTGGCCAGGAAGGCCGGCGGCGTGGGCAGATCGGCCTTCTCGCGCTCGAGGGTGCGGAACAGGTCGGCCGCACCACCCGCGTGCCCGTAGACCTTCACCAGCGCCTGCAGCGCCGCGGCATCCGCGTCGCGCTCCTGGTCGCGCGAGAAGCTCATGGCGGTGAGCAGCCCGGCCGGGCCGAGGATGCGCCCGACCATGTCGGTACCCGAGGCCGCCGACACCAGGGTCACCGCCAGGCCCACCACCAGGCCGCGGCCCAGGGACGAGGCCGGATGCCGCAGCTTCACGTGAGCCACCTCGTGGGCGATCACCATGGCCACGGCGTTCTCGCTGCCCAGCCGCTCCAGCAGGCCGGCGTACACCACCACGTGGCCACCGAGCGTGGCGAAGGCATTCACCGTGTCCTGCTTGACGAAGTGCACGGTCACCTTCATGCCCTCGGGCAGGTCCGAGGCCGCGACGATGCGCGCGGTCAGGTCGCGCAGCCAGGGTTCCACCGGACCGCCGCCTGCCTCGGGGAAGGCGCGCTCGAAGCGCTGCGTTGCGGACACCTCGGCGGAGAAGGGAATGAAGCGCGCCAGGTGGCCCGCGGCGAGCGCCAGCACCAGCACGCCCGCCACCAGCACCACCGCCACGCCCCCGAGCAGCCGCGCGAAGTCGGCCAGCGGGTGGGTGCGGCTGACGTTGATGCCCTCGGGCAGGGCCGGGTTCGAGTACTCGGGCGGTTCGGACAAGACGCGGGATACCCGTGGCGCGCCGCGCTCAGGCCGTCGCGCGCGGCGCCGGCCCCAGGGCGGTGCCGTAGGCCAGCACCTCCACCGCGCGCAGGCTGTTGGGATTGCGGCCGGGGATGGAGAAGGTCTGGAACTTCACGTTCACCACCATGACGGCGCCACCGGCGCGCGCTTCCTCCTTCATGCGCAGCACGGCCTCGCGCCGGGCGCGGTCGAGCAGCGACTCGTAGCTCTTCAGCCGTCCGCCCACCAGCTTCTGCAGCGCGGCCACGATGGACTTGAAGTAGTCCTCGCCCACCACCACGGAGCCGCCCACCAGAGCCTGCCGGCGCGCCGCGAAGTCCGGCGGGAAGCGGCTCGCGAACACCATCACGCCGGCCAGCTCGGCCTCGCGGCGCCGGATGGAGCGGTAGTGGCGCAGCTCCGCGATGCGGCCGGCCACGTAGCCCACCACCAGCAGGCCCAGGAATACGAGCAGGTCGATGGGCACGCGGCTACTCCAGCACCACCGCCGTGCCGTAGGCCAGCAGCTCGGCCGCACCCTGGGTGATGGAGGAGGTGGAGTAGCGCACGTTGAGCACGGCATTCGCGCCCACCGCCTCGGCCTGCTGGACCATGCGCGCGGTGGCTTCCTCCCGGGCCTCCCTGAGCAGGTCGGTGTAACCCTTGAGCTCCCCACCGACGATGTTCTTCAGTCCGGCCATGATGTCCTTGCCAACGTGCTTGGCGCGCACGGTGCTGCCCTGCACGAGGCCGAGGTGCTTCTGCACCCGGCGGCCCGGAACGATCTCGAGGTTGGTGACGAGCATGTGACTGTCCTTTCGCCGCGCTGCGGCCCCGGCACGAGGGAAGCAGGACGCGGACCAGAGCCGCTAGAGTTGCGCCGCCTTGAACGTGTCGCAGGACTCCAGCCGTCCGGTCTCCAGCCCGCGCCTGAACCAGCGCACGCGCTGGGCCGAGCTGCCGTGGGTGAAGCTCTCGGGCGCCACGTGGCCCCGGCCCTGCTGCTGCAGCCGGTCGTCGCCGATGGCGGCGGCGGCGTTCAGCCCCTCCTCCACGTCGCCCGCCTCGAGGATCTGGCGCGAGCGGTTGGCATGGTTGGCCCATACCCCCGCCATGCAGTCGGCCTGCAGTTCCTGGCGAACCGACAGCGCATTGCCGCGGACCTCGTCGGCGCGCTGGCGGGCGGCGTGCACCTTCTCCGAGATGCCCAGGAGGTTCTGCACGTGGTGGCCCACCTCGTGGGCGATGACGTAGGCCTGGGCGAAATCACCCGGGGCGCCGAAACGCTGCGCGAGCATGCGGTAGAAGTCGAGGTCGATGTACACCTTCATGTCGCCCGGGCAGTAGAACGGCCCCACGGCCGAGCTCGCCGTGCCGCAGTCCGACTGCACCGCGCCGCTGAACAGCACCAGGCGCGGCGGCTGGTACCGGGCGCCGCCCGCCCGGAAGATCTCGCCCCAGGTGTCCTCGGTGTCGGCGAGCACCACCGAGACGAAGTCCTTGAGCCGCTCCTCGGCCGGGTCGCGAGGGCCGGCCGGTGCCTGCTGCCGCGGG
This sequence comes from uncultured Rhodocyclaceae bacterium, assembly GCA_964641005.1. GTDB lineage: Bacteria > Pseudomonadota > Gammaproteobacteria > Burkholderiales. Next base: position 1,086 of record CAZXJW010000183.1, on the reverse strand, counting down.
GGTGCCGCCTGCTCCATGCCCTGCAGCACCACGCGCGGGTCCACGCCCAGGAACATGGCGACGAGGGCGATCACCACCACGCCGATGCCGCCGCCCCCGATCATGCCACCCGGCACGCGCGCGCCGCGGCGGTCCTCCACGTTCTCGCTGCGCCTGCCGCCTTCCCAACGCATGACCCTTCCTCCGTACCCGTGCGCGCGTCGCGCGATCCCTGCCGCGATCCCCTGCCCCGCCTTGGCGTGATTCCCGCCGCGGCCACCACCGGCAGCGGCACGCGTCAGCCGTGGCGGCGGCGCAACTCCGCCTTCTGCACCTTGCCCATGGCGTTGCGCGGCAGCTCGTCCACCACGATCACGCGCTTGGGCAGCTTGAAGGCCGCGAGCCGGCCGCGCAGGCTCGCCACCAGGGCGGCGGCGTCGAGCGTCGCGCCGGGTCGCGGCACCACCACCGCGGTGACCGCCTCGCCGAAGTCCGCGTGGGGCAGGCCGATGACGGCGGACTCGAGAACCCCCGGCAGGGCATCGATCTCGATCTCGATCTCCTTCGGGTAGACATTGAAGCCGCCCGAGATGATCAGGTCCTTCGCGCGGCCCACGATGGACAGGTAGCCGTCGTCGTCGAAGCGGCCCACGTCGCCGGTGCGGAACCAGCCATCGGCGGTGAACTCCTCGCGGGTCTTGTCCGGCATGCCCCAGTAGCCGCGGAACACGTTGGGCCCGCGGATCTGGATGCCGCCCGTCTCGCCCGCGGGCAGCGCTGCGTCGGCGGCATCGGCCACGCGCACCGAGACCCCCGGCAAAGGCGGCCCCACCGTGCCGCCGCGTCGCTCGCCGGCGAGCGGGTTGCTGGTGATCATCCCCGCCTCGCTCATGCCGTAGCGCTCGAGGATGCGCTGCCCGGTGCGCGCCTGGAAGGCATCGAAGGTCTCGCGCAGCAGCGGCGCCGAGCCGGACACGAACAGCCGCACGCCTGCGGCGAGCGCCGCCGTGAAGCGTTCGTCGCCCAGCAGGCGCGTGTAGAAGGTGGGCACACCCATGAGCACCGTGGCGCGCGGCAGGTCGCGCAGCAGCCAGCCCAGGTCGAAGC
>CAZXJW010000182.1:0-6842 GCA_964641005.1 uncultured Rhodocyclaceae bacterium | reverse complement strand
ATCTTCTTGACCCCCATTTCCTTGACCAGGAAGTCGATCACCTTGCGGCAGGCGTCGGTCTCGGCCTGCCACTCGATGCCGGCGTAGATGTCCTCGGAGTTCTCGCGGAAGATCACCATGTCGGTCTTCTCGGGGTTCTTCAGCGGGCTGGGCACCCCGGCGAAGTAGCGCACCGGGCGCAGGCAGACGTACAGGTCGAGTTCCTGGCGCAGCGCCACGTTGATGGAGCGGATGCCCCCGCCCACCGGGGTGGTGAGGGGACCCTTGATGGACACCACGTACTCGCGCGAGGCCTCGAGGGTCTCCTCGGGCAGCCACACGTTCTCGCCGTATACCTTGGTGGACTTCTCGCCGGCGTAGATCTCCATCCAGGAGATCTTCCTGCGGCCGCCATAGGCCCGGGCGACCGCCGCGTCCACCACCTCCTTCATCACCGGGGTGATGTCCACCCCGGTGCCGTCACCCTCGATGAAGGGCACCACGGGATGGTCTGGCACGTCGAGCACGCCGTCGGCGCGCACGGTGATCTTCTCGCCGGTGGAGGGGACCTTGATATGCTTGTACATCGAGCACCTGTGAAGTTGGGATTGTCGGGAGGCGTTCGGGACAGCGCGGCCAGCATGGCGCGCGAGCGGGTGAACGCGAGGAAGGGCCGCAGCGATGACGGACCCTCTCCGGTTCGGGCCCGCCATCGGGGCGCGACGCGCGGACAGACCGAATTTTAGCAGGGGCCAACGTTCGCCGCCTCTCTGAAACACTCCCGGAAGCGATCCCCCATGACCCGCCACACCACAGACCTGTGCGATGACCACGCCGCGCTGATCCAGGTCCTCGAGCCCGGCCTGCGCAGCTTCGGCGGCCATGCCGCCTGCAGCGGACCGATCCGCACCGTGCGTGCCTTCGAGGACAACTCCATGGTGCGCGCCGCCGTGGGCGAACCGGGCGGGGGCGCGGTGCTGGTGGTGGATGGCGGCGGCTCGCTGCGCTGTGCCCTGCTGGGCGACCAGCTCGCCGCCATCGCCGTCAAGAACGGCTGGGCCGGCGTGGTGGTGTGGGGTGCGGTGCGCGACACCGCAGCCCTCGCGGCCCTGCCGCTCGCGGTGTTCGCCCTCGCCGCCCACCCCATGCGCAGCGTCAAGCGCGGTGCCGGCGAGCGCGACGTGCCGGTGCGCTTCGGCGGCGTGGGCTTCACCCCCGGGCACTGGCTGGCTGCAGACAGCGACGGGCTGATCGTGGCGCCGCGGCCGCTCGACTGACCACCGACCACCTCGCATTGCAGCCGCAAAGCAAAACAGCTTTCCACGATACGGTATTTCTCGCTGTTCTGGACATTCAACCTGCTGTAATGCAAGGGATCCAGCCCGGCATACCTTTTTTGTTGCACCGCAGAAACCGCTTCGTATACTCGCCACACACGACCCTCGACGCGGTGATCACCGCCCGAGTGCTGATCGGCGCGGACTCCAACCCGTGCGCGCCGCCGGTCCGCCAGATGCGATCTCTGGCCGCCTTCGTGGAACCGGCCCGGTGCCCGCCAGAACGGGGGCGCCGGCGTACGGGGGGCGTCGCGCTCTGCCCCCGTCCGGCTGGTGGCCAAGAAGCCCCCGCGTCGCCCCAATCGCCAGGCGCATCAGAGACTTGAGACGGAGATGATCATCATGAACAAGGAACAACAGATCGCCCAGATTCGCAGGGACTGGGCGGAGAACCCGCGCTGGAAGGGCATCACCCGCCCCTATTCCGCCGAGGACGTGTACCGGCTGCGCGGGTCCCTGACCATCGAGCACACCCTGGCCCGGCGCGGCGCCGAGAAGCTCTGGAAGCTGCTGCACGACGAGCCCTTCATCAACGCCCTGGGCGCCATGACCGGCAACCAGGCCATGCAGCAGGTCAAGGCGGGGCTCAAGGCGATCTACCTGTCGGGTTGGCAGGTGGCGGCCGACGCCAACCTGGCCGGCGAGATGTATCCCGACCAGTCGCTCTACCCCGTGAACAGCGTCCCTCTCATCGTGCGCCGGATCAACAGCACCTTCATGCGCGCCGACCAGATCCAGCATGCCGAGGGCAAGGGCGACGTTGACTACTTCGCACCCATCGTGGCCGACGCGGAAGCCGGCTTCGGCGGCGTGCTCAACGCCTTCGAACTCATGAAGGCCATGATCGACGCCGGCGCCGCAGGCGTGCATTTCGAGGACCAGCTGTCCTCGGCCAAGAAGTGCGGCCACATGGGCGGCAAGGTGCTCGTGCCCACCCAGGAGGCGGTGCAGAAGCTGGCGGCGGCGCGCCTCGCGGCCGACATCTCCGGCGTGCCCACGCTGGTGTTCGCGCGCACCGATGCGGAAGCCGCCAACCTGATCACCTCCGACATCGACGAGAACGACAAGCCCTTCCTCACCGGCGAGCGCACTTCCGAGGGCTTCTACCGCGTGAACAACGGCATCGCACAGGCCATCGCCCGCGGCCTTGCCTACGCGCCCGTGGCCGACCTGATCTGGTGCGAGACCGGCACGCCCGACCTGCAGTTCGCCCGCAAGTTCGCCGAGGCGATCCACGCCGCCTATCCCGGCAAGATGCTGGCCTACAACTGCTCGCCGTCGTTCAACTGGAAGAAGAACCTCGACGACGCCACCATCGCCAAGTTCCAGCGCGAACTCGGCGCCATGGGCTACAAGTTCCAGTTCATCACCCTGGCCGGCTTCCACAGCCTGAACTACGGCATGTTCGACCTGGCCTACGGCTATGCCCGCCAGAACATGTCGGCCTTCGTGGAACTGCAGCAGAAGGAGTTCGCCGCCGCCGAGCGTGGCTTCACCGCGGTGAAGCACCAGCGCGAGGTGGGCACGGGCTACTTCGACGAGGTCACCCAGGTGATCCAGTCGGGACGCTCGTCCACCACGGCACTCACGGGCTCCACCGAGGAAGCGCAGTTCGCCTGACCCGTACCGGCCCAGGCCCCGACCGCCCGCGCGCCCCGCGCCCGGGCGGTTTTTTCCGCCCGGTGCCGATCGGCGAAAACTGATGCCATAATGCGGAATCCGAGGCGCCCCTCGCGGACGGGCGCCGGCGGCTGCCACGCCGCTCCCGGCGTCCGCGGCCCTCGCGCCGCCCAGAACACCCTCTCGCACGGAGACACACCATGACCGCCCCTGCCTACGGCGACGGCATCCAGATCCTCGCCCCTGTCAGCCCCGAGCACGCCACTGTCCTCACGCCGGAGGCCGTGGCCTTCCTCGCCACGCTGCAGCGGCGCTTCAACGCCCGCCGCCTCGAACTGCTCGAGCGCCGCCGTACCCGCCAGGCCGAACTCGATGCCGGCAAGCTGCCCGACTTCCTGCCCGAGACGAAGCACGTGCGCGAGGGCGACTGGAAGGTCGCGCCGGTGCCCGCCGACCTGCAGGACCGCCGGGTGGAGATCACCGGTCCCACCGACCGCAAGATGGTGATCAACGCGCTCAACTCGGGGGCCAACATGTTCATGGCCGACTTCGAGGACTCGAGCACGCCCACCTGGGACAACCAGCTCCAGGGCCAGATCAACATGCGCGACGCCGTGGCCGGCACCATTGCCTTCACGAGCCCGGAGGGCAAGAGCTACCGGCTCAACGACAAGGTGGCCACGCTGCTGGTGCGCCCGCGCGGCTGGCACCTGGAGGAGAAGCACGTCAAGGTGGACGGACAGTTCATGTCCGGCAGCCTGTTCGACTTCGGCCTGTACTTCTTCCACAACGCCAAGGCGCGGCTGGCGAAGGGCGGCGGCACCTACTTCTACCTGCCCAAGATGGAGAGCCACCTCGAGGCCCGCCTGTGGAACGACGTGTTCGTCGCCGCGCAGGAACTGGTGGGCGTCCCCCGCGGCACCATCAAGGCCACGGTGCTCGTCGAGACCATCCTCGCCACCTTCGAGATGGACGAGATCCTCTACGAACTGCGTGATCACTCGGCGGGCCTGAACTGCGGCCGCTGGGACTACATCTTCTCGTGCATCAAGAAGTTCAAGAAGCAGCCCGGCTTCATCCTCGCCGACCGGCACCTGGTCACCATGACCAGCCCGTTCATGCGCGCCTACTCGCTGCTGCTCATCAAGACCTGCCACCGCCGCGGCGCCTTCGCCATGGGCGGCATGGCGGCGCAGATCCCCATCAAGAACGACCCGGCGGCCAACGACGCGGCCATCGCCAAGGTGCGCGCCGACAAGGAGCGCGAGGTCAATGACGGCCACGACGGCACCTGGGTGGCGCACCCGGGCCTCGTGCCGGTGGCCAAGGAGGCCTTCGACAAGGTCATGACCACGCCCAACCAGATCCACCGCCAGCGCGACGACGTGAACGTCACGGCGAAGGACCTGCTCGACTTCCAGCCGAAGGGCCCGATCACCGAGCAGGGCCTGCGCACCAACATCAACATCGGCATCCAGTACATGGGCGCCTGGCTGGCGGGCACCGGCTGCGTGCCCATCTTCAACCTCATGGAAGATGCCGCCACGGCCGAGATCTCGCGCGCGCAGATCTGGCACTGGATCCGCAGTCCCCAGGGCGTGCTGGACGACGGCCGCAAGGTGACCAGGGAGATGTTCAGCGCCCTGGTGCCGCAGGAACTGGCGCGGGTGAAGGAGATCCTCGGCGACAAGGCCTACGCCGCCGGCAACTACCCGGAGGGCGCGCGCATGTTCGAGCAGCTCACCCTGGCCGAGGACTTCGCCGAGTTCCTGACCCTGCCGGCCTACGACTGGGTGACGTCGCACGAGCACCGCTGAGCGGCCACCCGCCGTGGCGCGGGTGATCCTGTTCAACAAGCCCTACGGGGTGCTGTCCCAGTTCACCGGCGAACCGGGACAGCGCACCCTGGCCGGCCTCGTGCCGGTGCCGGGCGTGTACGCCGCCGGACGGCTGGACGCGGACAGCGAGGGCCTGCTGGTGCTCACCGACGACGGCGTGCTCCAGGCCCGCCTGTCCGACCCGCGCCACAAGCAGGACAAGACCTACCTCGTGCAGGTGGAAGGCCTGGCCGACGAGGCCGCGCTCGCGTGGCTGCGCGCCGGCGTCGACCTGAAGGACGGCCCCACCCTGCCCGCCCTCGCGAAGGCGGTGGACGAGCCCGACTGGCTGTGGCCGCGCGATCCGCCGGTGCGCTTCCGGCGCGCCATTCCCACTTCCTGGCTGGAACTCACCCTGCGCGAGGGCCGCAACCGCCAGGTGCGGCGCATGACGGCCGCCGTGGGCCTGCCCACGCTGCGGCTGGTGCGCATCCGGGTGGGTCCCTGGTCGCTGGACGGCGTTCCTCCCGGAGGGTGGCGGGATGCGCCCGCCGCCGGTATCCTCTCGCCGCAAGAGGGGCCGAGGGGGCCCCGGCACTCGAGGAGGAGCACCCCATGAAGTCCATCGCCACCGGCCTGCTGGCCGTCCTGTTCCTGGCCGCCAACGTGGCCATGGCCGGCGTGAACCCCGGCGCCCCGGGCAGCCAGATGAGCCAGTCCGGCGCCAAGATCGCCCCGCCCAAGAAGGACGACAAGCAGGAGGCCGCCGAGAAGGAAGAGGCCCCCAAGGAAAAGAAGGCCGAGTGACGCCGCCTGGCGGGCCTGGCCCCGCCGCCGTCGCCGAGGAGGCAGGGTCATCGGGACCCTGCCTTTTTTCTTTTGCGTGAGCGCCCGTGAGCGAGATCGTCTGGAAGCCCCACGTCACCGTCGCCGCCGTCGTCGAGCGCGATGGCCGGTTCCTGTTCGTCGAGGAGGACACCGACGAGGGCATCCGCATCAACCAACCCGCCGGCCACCTCGACCCCGGGGAGAGCCTGCTCGCCGCGGCCGCCCGCGAGACGCTGGAGGAAACCGCCTGGCGCTTCGAACCCGAGGCGCTGGTGGGCGTGTACCGCTGGCACAACCCGGGGCTGGACCGCACCTACCTGCGCTTCGCCTTCGCCGGCCGCGTGCATGGCCACGATCCCGCGCGCGCCCTGGACACGGGGATCCTGCGCACGCTCTGGCTCACCCCCGACGAGCTGCGCGCCGAGGCGCCGCGCCACCGCAGCCCGCTGGTGCAGCGCTGCGTCGACGACTGGCTGGCCGGGCGCCGCTATCCCCTCGACCTTCTCCAGGATCCGGCGTGAGCCTCGCCTTCCTCGTGCTCGCCGCGGCCCTGCCCGCCCAGACGGTCAGCCTGTGCTACCACTACCATTGCGCGCGCCAGTGGACCGCCGTCATCCCGGGCAGCGCATGGGAAGCGGCGCGCGACACCCTGGTGGCGGCGGACGACCCGGCCTCCGAGCGCGTCGCCACTTCGCTCGCGGTCGGCACGCTGATGCGCGCGGCCGTCACCGGCACGCCGCTGCAGCAGGACCTGCCGCGCAATCCCTGGTACGAGAGCGACCTCGAAGGACGCATGGACTGCATCGACCACTCCAGCAATGCCGACACGCTGCTGCGCGCCCTGCAGGCGCGGGGCTGGCTGCGCTTCCACACCGTGGGCCCGCGGGCCCTGCGCCATCGCTGGGTGTTCGCCGCCCACCGCGCCGCGGTGCTGGTGGAGCGCGACGGCGGCGCGGCCTGGGCAGTGGACACCTGGTATCGCCCGCCTGGCCATCCCGCGTGGGTGGTGCCGCTGTCGCAGTGGACGGCCGGAGCGCGCCCCGATGACTGAACGCGTGGTGGTGGGCCTGTCCGGCGGCGTGGACTCGGCCGTGGCCGCGTGGCTGCTCAAGGAGCAGGGCCATGAGGTGGTGGGCCTGTTCATGAAGAACTGGGAGGACGACGACGACGAGGACGAGGACGACGGCCGCCGGAGCATCAAGAAAGACGTGTCGGTGGCCGACGTGATCGGCATCGACATCAAGTCCGTGACCTTCTCCGC
>CAZXJW010000181.1:0-6864 GCA_964641005.1 uncultured Rhodocyclaceae bacterium | reverse complement strand
TCGCAACCACGCGCCCGATCTTCGGGTCCTTGCCCAGGTACACCACGCCCATGGCGCCCTTGCCGAGTTCCTTCTCCACCTGGTAGCGGCCCAGCATGGGCTTCTCGATCTCGCCGCCGTCGAGCATCAGCGTGGAGGCGTTGGTGCGCCCGCCCCCGCCGCCGCCCAGGATCACCGTCTCGGACATCTGCTTGGCGCGGTTGAGCTTCTGCTCCAGGTCGCGGAACTTCGGGTTGTGGCCGCCCATGTACTCGTACACGGCCTGGGCCTTGTTGAACTGGCGCTTGCGCTCGAAATCCAGGGCGAGGTTGTAGAGGTTGTCCATCAGCCCGTCATCGAGCGGGCACTTGCGGAACTTGTCGAAGGCCATGTCGAGCTGGCCCTGGCCCTGGAAGGCCAGGCCGAGCATGCGGTTGGACTCCGCGGATTCCGTGTCCGACTTCGCCTTGCCGCGCTCGGTGGCGAGGAAGCGCCGGGTGGTCAGGGCGAGGTGGCCGATCACCAGCAGCACCACCGCGGTCATGAGCGGGATCCAGGTGAGCTGGGTGGTCATCAGGCCGAAGTGCGCCGCCACCAGCAGCACCGCCAGGGCCGCCGTCACGGCCGCCGCGGGACCGGCCTTCAGGCGCGGCAGCAGCAGCGCGAGGTAGAGGGCCACGAGCACGACCACCGCCAGCTCGACCCAGGTGGCCCAGGTCGGGCGCACGAAGAAGTCCTCCTGGAGGATCGAGGACACCGAGTGCGCGAGGGTGAGCACCGGCGGCATGCCCGGCGACACCGGCGTGACCTGGGTGGTGCCCACCCCGGCGGCGGTGGCACCGATGAGCACGATCTTGTCGCGGTACTTCTCGGCGGGGATCTTGCCGCTCAGCACGTCGAAGAAGGAGTCCACCGTGAAGGCCGGCTTGCCGTCGCGGTCCTTGTAGAAGTAGGTGAGCATCTGCAGCTCGGGATCGGTGCCGATGCTGAGGTTGCCCAGCTGCACGCCCTCGCCCAGGCGCACCTTCACGTCCTTGGGCTGGAGATTGAGGCTGCGCGCCGCGATGGTGAGCGACAGCGACGGCAGGAAGCTCTCGTAGTAGCGCACCACCAGGGCCTCGCTGCGGATGCTGCCGTCCACGTCGGGCACCGTGTTCAGGTGTCCGAGGCCGGCCACGCCGCTGCCGAAGGCCTCGAGCGGATGCAGCACGCCCAGGGCCGGAATGGGCAGGATGTCCGCACCCGCTGCGCCGACGCGGTCCTCCACGCCCGGCAGGGCGGCCTTCTGCACGAACTCGGGCAACGGCCGGTCGGGGTTGCCCAGCGGCTGGCCGAGCTGGAACAGGATGGGCATCACCACGTTGCCGGCACCTGCCACGGCGGCGGCGAGCTTGCGGTCGGTGTCGAGATTGTCGTGGGCCTCGCCCAGCACCACCTCCATCTCGGGCAGGGCCTGCTGGACGTTGGCGGGCGCGGCCTGGAACAGCTCGATGAGCTTGTTCACGTAGGCGAGGCCGGGATCCACCTGCGGCTCGGTGAACAGCACGGTGGTGGCCACCACCCGCGCCTTGGCGGCGGCGAGCTGCTCGAGCATCTTCGCGTGGACGTCGCGCGGCCACGGCCAGCGACCGATGTTCTGGATGCTCTGGTCGTCGATGGCGATCACCACCACCTTGTCGCTGGGCGCGTGACCGGTGGCGCGCACGCCCATGTCGTAGGCCATGCGCTCGAGACCCTGGATGAGCGCACCCCGCGAGGCGACCAGCACCACCAGTGCGATCACCAAGGCGAGGAACCAGTCGGTCTTCCAGAAAGCGGTCTTGCCCATCCTTGCGTGTAGCTGCCGAAATTCGTGGGTATTCGCTTGTCTTCTAGGCAGTTATCCGTACGACCTTGAAGAGTTTACGATGTTTCGATCAAAAGTCTATGTTTTTCCAAGGATACCTGCCGACCCGACCCCTCTGGCAAAGAACCGGGCCCGAGCGGCAGAAGTCGGATTCCGATGACATCGTGATACCGGCCCGGACCGGTGATTCGCGCGGCAAGACCCGGATTTCGCACGAAATTGGGCGTACGAAGGGGGGAGCGCGCAGGCGAGGTTCGGGCTTGCACGAGCCGGATGCCGCCCGCGCATGAAGCCCGAAAAAGCAATAAGCGTGCTTGTAGCCCGCAGGACGCGGGTCAGAGGCCTTCCACCAGCACCACGTTGCTCGTGGTGGTGCGCTGGCGGATCGCCTTCGCCGGCGCGTAGGCGTCGGATTCGTACCAGGAACGCGCTGCCGCCATGGACTCGAACTCGAGCACCACCACGCGGCGCGGCCGCCAGTCGCCTTCCAGGACCTCCACCCGTCCGCCACGGATGCGGTAGCGGCCGCCGGCGGCCTCGATGGTGGGCGCCACCAGCTGGCGGTAGGTCTCGAACCCCTCGGGGTCGGTGACGTCGATCTCGGCGATGATGAAGGCTGACATGGGGACGGATGCTAGCGCGTGCGGCGGATCAGCGCACGACGCCCGCGGCCAGCCCCATCAGCACGCGCTCGAAGCGGTCGTGGATGTGCTCCCAGTCGAGCGCCTCGGCTGTGGCGCGCGCGCGCCGGCCGAGGGATGCCACCAGCCCGGGAGCGGCCGGGAGTTCCGCGGCGCGCCGCTCGAAGGCCGCAGCATCGTCGAAGGGCACCAGCAGCCCGTTGTCGCCGTCTCTCAGGTGTTCGCGGGCCGCCGCATAGTCGAAGGCCAGCACCGCCAGCCCGCTGGCCATGGCCTCCAGGGTCACGTTGCCGAAGGTCTCGGTGAGGCTGGGGAACAGGAACACGTCGGCCGAGGCGTAGTGGCGCGCCAGGTCCTCGCCGGTGCGCATGCCGGCGAACACGGCGTCGGGACAGCGCCTGCGCAGCGCCGCGTGCTCGGGGCCATCGCCCACCAGCACCAGGCGAAGCCCGGGATCGCGCGCCCGCATCCGCGCGAAGGCGGACAGGGCGAGGCCGAGGTTCTTCTCGGCGGCGAGGCGCCCCACCACCATCACCACGCCACCGCCGGGCGCCACGCCCCAGGCTGCGCGCAGCGCCGCGTCGCGCCGCCCCGGGTGGAACAGGGCGGTGTCCACACCGCGCGCGACCACCTCGACGTTGCGGAACCCGATGGCCGAGAGCTCGCGCCGCATCTGCTCGGTGGGCACCAGCGTGACTCCGGCCCGGTTGTGGAAGCGCCTGAGGTAGGCCTCGATGGGCCGGCGCAGCCAGCCCACGCCGTAGTGCCGGCTGTAGCTGTGGAAGTTCGTGTGGAAGTCCGATGCCACCGGGATGCCGAGCCGGTGGGCGGCGCCCACCGCCGACCAGCCCAGCGGCCCCTCGGTGGCCACGTGCACCACGTCGGGACGGCGGCGCTGCCACAGCCGGGTGAGCCCGGTGCGGGCGGGCAGGCCGAGGCGAAGGCTGTCGTACCTCGGGATCGGGACGCCGGGCCTGAGCACCTCCTCGAGACTGCCGTCCGCGGCGGCCGCGTCGGCGGCATGCTGGCGTGGACGGATGAGTTGCACCTGGTGGTTGCGCGCCTGCAGGCCTCCCACCATCCGGCCCATGGTCATGGCGACCCCGTTGACCTCCGGCGGGTAGGTCTCCGTGACCACGGCCACCCGCAGGCTGGGGCGCGGGGCGGGAAGCTGCTGCAGCAGGAAGGCGTCCTCGTGCACGGCGCCGCAGCTTGCCCCGCGCCCGCGAAACCCTCATGACGACGCGGTGACGCTTGCGTGACGCACCCCTCAGCCGAAGAGCACGAGCCCCCAGACCGCCACCACGTTCAGCAGCGAGATCAGCACCGCGGCGCTGCCGATGTCCTTGGCGCGCTTGGCCAGGCGGTGATCCTCGAGCGAGATCCGGTCCACCGTGGCCTCCACCGCGGAGTTGAGCAGCTCCACCACCAGCACCAGCAGGACGCTGCCCACCAGCAGCGCGCGGCCCGTTCCGCTGGCGGGCACCAGGAAGGCCGCCGGCAGCAGCAGCGCGGCCAGCAGCACCTCCTGGCGGAAGGCATCCTCGTGCCGGTAGGCCGCGCGCAGCCCGTCGAGCGAGTAGAGGAAGGCGTTGAGGATCCGGCGCAGCCCGGTCTTGCCCTTGTGGGGACTTTCCGGCGGGGTCATGTCCATGGGGACCGGCGGGCGAGAGAAAGTGGATTGCGCGGCGACCCGCGCGCCGCGCACCCTAGAGGCCGTTTGCTACGGTTTCATTTCAGGGCCGCCAGCGCGGCTTCGTAGTCGGGCTCGTTGGCGATCTCCGGCACGAGCTCGGCATGCACCACGCGGTCGGCCTCGTCGAGCACCACCACCGCCCGCGCGGTGAGTCCCTTGAGCGGACCGTCGGCGATGTCCACGCCCCAGTTGCGGTGGAAGTCGTGGTTGCGGAAGGTGGACAGCGTGACCACGTTGGCCAGGCCCTCTGCGCCGCAGAAGCGCGACATGGCGAAGGGCAGGTCCGCCGCCACCACCAGCACCACCGCGTTGCCCATGGCCGACGCCTTCTCGTTGAACACGCGGGTGGACTTCTGGCAGGTGGGCGTGTCCAGGCTCGGCACGATGTTGAGCACCTTGCGCCGCCCGGCCCAGCTGGCCAGCGTCACGTCGGCGAGGTCCTTGTTGGTGAGCGTCAGGGCCGGTGCGGCGGCGCCGCGGCGCGGAAGCTCGCCGGCGACGCTGACGGGGTTGCCCTTGAGGGTGACGGTGGACATGGACGTTTCTCCTTGTTGATGAGAACCGGAACTCGACGGCGCCACCGGGCGGGGGTGCCTTCAGGGATGGAACAGGTAAAGACGATAGCCAGCGGGCTGCAGTTCCTTCGCGTCCAGGCGCATCTTCACGGTGGCCTCGGCGCCCGGCCCGATGCCCGGACCGGGCAACGCCGGCGCGAGGTACTCGGCGGCGCTGAAGATGCGACGGATGCCCACCTGGTCACGGGCGTTGGTCAGGGTGAGCTCGAGCATCGGCCAGGCCTGCACGAAGGGCGCGCGATTGCGGATGGTGGCGGTGAGCAGGATCCGCCCGGGACGCGCCGGATCGAGGGCCTGGAGATCCGAACCCTCGATGGACAGCTGGTCCGTGGCACGCGGCAGCGGGACGTCGCAGCCCAACGGCGCGCAGGCCTGCTCGAGCCAAGGCCTGAGCACCGGCACGCGGGCCGCGAGCTCGGCGCGCAGGAAATAGGCGCCCTGCAGGCCGGCCGACACGCACAGCAGCAGCGCCACGAAGGCCCAGGCGCCGCTGCGGCGCCGAGGCGCGGGCGCCTCCAAGGACGACCCTGGCTGCGGCTCCGCCTCTGCCCTGGGCACGGCGGCCGGGCCCGCCGGCCGTGCAGGCGGCTGCGCGGGAAGTCGGGCGAACGGTTCGTGCGTCACGGGCTCGGCGAGGGCCGACGGGCGTGGCGGGCTTCCATCCGCCCCGGGGTCGCCGGGCAGCGCAGCGCGGCCCGCCGGTACGTCCGGGCTCGCGGTCCCGGATGGGCTGCGGGGCGCGGGTGGGCTTGCGGTCGCCGGCTGGCTGCCGGGTGCCGCGGCGGGACACGCGACGCTCGCGACCGGAACCATCCCGGGCTCTTCGGGCTGCGGCGCGCTCCGGGCACCGGGTTCCCCACCCGGGCGCTGCGGCGCCGCGACGCCCTCGTCCTGCACCGATGCCGCCGCCGAGGCCTCCGGCGGGGCGCCATCCGCGGGCGACGCGCTGCGCGGGTCGTTGGCCGACAGCGACACGAAGGCGTCGAACACCGTCTGGCAGACACCGCAGCGAACCTGTCCCGCGGAGGCCTGCAGGTGCTCGAGGGTGACCCGGAAGGTGGCGCCGCAGGCGGTGCAGCGGGTGAACATGGTCATGGACGCCGCCGTCCCCAGAGGCGCACCCAGCCGTCGCGTTCCTGCGCCGGTTCGAAGTCCAGCCAGGGGCGGTAGGCGTCGGCCACGTGTTCGGCCTGCGGCGCGAGGATGCCCGAGAGCACCACGCTGCCCCCCGGAAGGGCCAGTGCGCACAGCAGCGGCGCGAGCACCCGCAGCGGATTGGAAAGGATGTTGGCGAGCACCACGTCCGCGGGCCGGGCATCGAAGCCATCGGGCCCGCAGAACAGCGCATCGACGCCGTTGGCGGCGGCGTTGGCGCGGCTGGACTCCACCGCCGCGGCATCGATGTCCACGCCGCGCACCGGGCCCGCGCCGAACAGGCACGCCGCGATGGCGAGCACGCCCGAGCCGCAGCCGTAGTCGATCACGCTGGCGCCCCGGGGCAGGTGGCGATCGAGCCATTCCAGGCACAGGGCCGTGGTGGGATGGCTGCCCGTGCCGAAGGCGAGGCCGGGATCGAGGCGCAGCAGCAGCGCCTCGGGATCGGGCGGCTCGCACCACGTGGGCACGATCCACAGCCGCGGACTCACGTGCAGCGGCTCGAACTGGGACTGGGTGAGTCGCACCCAGTCCTGGTCGGGCACCGTCTCCACCACCGGATGCGCGTCGATGGCGCAGGCGGCGCAGGCCTCGCTCGCGCGGGCCTCGGCATCGGTGTCCGCGGCGAACAGCGCCGAGACCTCGCTGTCGCGCCAGGCTCCGGGGGGCGCGGCGCCGGGCTCGCCGAACAGCGGCTGCTCGCCCGGCGTGCCGGCCAGCGCGTCGCAGACGTCCACCGACACGGCGCCCGCCTCGAGCAGCGCGTCCGCGAGCCGCTGCGCCTCCCCCTCGCGCGCCCGGATCCGCACCCGCCGCCAGTCCGCCATGTCCCGCCTCCCGACCCGGCGCCCGCGCCCCGCTCAGTCCGCCTTGTTGGCCTGCGAGAGCTTGTGCTCGAGGTAGTGGATGCTGGTGCCGCCGCGCACGAAGGCGCTGTCGGTCATGATCTCCTGGTGCAGCGGGATGTTGGTC
>CAZXJW010000180.1:0-6865 GCA_964641005.1 uncultured Rhodocyclaceae bacterium | reverse complement strand
CCGTGGCACGAACCGCGTCGACCCATTCCTTCAGCGGGACGCGGCCTCCGCCGGGATCGCAGGGGGATCGCTCATCTAGGGCCTGGGCGGGTTGCCGCGAAGCTGGTCCTTGGATTCCTCGGGCAGCGCTTCGTACTCGCGCCATTTCTCGGCGAGCCTGCGGCGTTCCTCGGGGGGCAGGGACTGGAGCTTCTTCCACCGCTCGCGGGCCTCCTCGCGCTGCTTGGGCGTGAGGGTGGCCCAGTGGCGCAGGCGGGCGTCGATGCGTTCCTGCTGTTCCACCGGCAGGCTGGGATAGCGCTCGGCCAGCTGCACCAGCTTCTGGCGCCGTGCGGGCTCGAGACCGTCCCACTCCGGCTGGAGCGGCTTGAGGATCTGCTGGTGACGCGGGTCGAGCCTGCTCCACGGCAGGCCGCCATCGGCCGCCTTGTCGGCGGCAGTGACCGGCGCAACGACCGCCGCCAGCGCAGCCGCGAGGATCAGTGCTGCGAGGAAGCGAGCCACTCGTCGAAACCCTTGTCGAGGTAGGCATTGAGCGGCAGCTCGTCGGCCAGCAGCTCGGTCTCGTCGTCCTGGGGCGTGGTGATGGCGTTCCAGGTGATGATGGCCGCCAGTCCTGCCGCCAGCACGGCGGCCGGCAGCCAGTAGCGGCGCAGGCCGTGGCCCCGGGGCATCCCGCCCAGGCGCGCCCCGCCGGCCGACCACGAAGCCACGCCGTGGGCGAGCGAGGTGTCGCGGGCCCGGTCGATGGCCGCTGCGCGGGCCGCGGCCAGCTGGCGGGTGATGGCGGGTTCGATCCGGTCGAGCGAGGCGTCGAGCTGCCGTGCCACCCGGCGCCCGAGTTCTTCGTCGTTCATGGCTGTATCCCCTTGGTGCGAAGGAACCCGGCAATGGAATGGGTCGCGCGGGAGCAGTGCGTCTTCACGCTGCCCTCCGAGCAACCCATGACCGCCGCCGTTTCCGCCACGTCCAGTTCCTCCCAGTAACGGAGCAGGAAAGCCTCCCGTTGACGGGCCGGCAGGCGCTCCACCGCCACTCCGATCCAGTGGGCCACCTCGGCACGCTCGGCCTGCTCCTCCGGGCTGCCTTCCCGGTTGGCGCCGCCCTCCACCCGCAGGCTCTCGAGCGGGTCGGAATCGGGCTCGTCCGCCGGGGACAGGGACGACAGAAGCGTCGTCCAGATGGAGCGCACCTTCTGCCGCCGGAAGTGGTCCCGGATCGCGTTCTGGAGGATGCGCTGGAACAGCAGCGGCAACTCCGCGGCCGGCTTGCCGGCATAGCGGCTGGCGAGGCGCAGCATGGCGTCCTGGACCACGTCGAGCGCGGCATGGTCGTCGCGCAGCGCGAAGGCGGCATGCTTGAAGGCCCTGCGTTCCACCTCGGCGAGGAAGCGGGCCATTTCCTGTTCCGTTGCCAGAGTGCGCGTGCTCCGCTTCGCGAGCCGCCGGGACGGCCCCGGCATCAAGGCCGCCGATGGTAGCACCGGCAGTGCGCCTTGGTCCGCCGCCGCACCCGCCCGTAGAATGCGGGCCGATCCATGGACTTCGTCAACTTCACCCATCACTTCCTGATCGCCATGCCGGGCATGGCCGATCCGAACTTCGCCCGGTCGCTCACCTACATCTGCGAGCACAACGACCAGGGGGCGCTCGGCGTGGTCGTGAACCGGCCCACCGAAATGACGCTCGCCACCCTGTTCGAGCAGATCGACCTGCCGCTCGATTCGCCGTCCATGGCCGGCCAGCCGGTCTACTACGGCGGGCCGGTGCAGGTGGACAGAGGCTTCGTGCTGCACCGGCCGGTGGGCGGCTGGCAGTCCACGCTCGCGGTGCGCGACGACGTGGGCCTCACCACCTCGCGGGACATCCTCCAGGCGGTGGCCGACGGGACGGGCCCCGACCGCATGCTGGTGTCGCTGGGCTACGCCGGCTGGTCCGCCGGGCAGCTGGAGGACGAGATCAAGCAGAACGCCTGGCTCACGGTGGCTGCGGCGCCCGAGGTCATCTTCGAGCTGCCCCCGGCCGAACGGCTCGGCGCCGCCATGCGGCTGCTGGGCGTGGACCCGGCCATGCTCTCCGAGGAGGCAGGGCATGCGTGAGGGCGGTCGCCGTCGTGGCCGCTGAACCGGCGGTCCGGTCCGGTCCCGCCGCCGGCGCCGTGATCGCCTTCGACGTGGGCCTGAAGCGGGTGGGCGTGGCGGTGGGGGAGATCGGCCTTGGCATCGCCCATCCTCTCGAGACCATCGAGGCCGAGGCCGCCGATGCCCGCTTCGCCCGCATCGCCGGTCTGGTGGAGGAATGGCGCCCCGTGCTCATGGTGGTGGGCCTGCCGGTCCATGGCGGGGGCGCCGCGCACGAGCTCGAGCCCGTGGTGCGCCGCTTCGCCCGCCGGCTGGAAGGCCGCTTCGGCGTGCCCGTGGTGCTGGTGGACGAGACCCTGTCCTCCCACGAGGCAAGCCGGCAGCTCGCCGCCCAGGGCGCCAATGCCCGCCGCGACCGCGGTGCGGTGGATCGTGCCGCCGCCCGCGAGATCCTCCAGACCTGGTTCGAAGGGAGGCACGGTGTCGCTGCCTGATCCCGAGACGCTGCTCGCAGGCCTGCTCGAGGCCATGCGGCCGGCCGTGACCCCGGACTGCGCGCTGGTGGGCATCCACAGCGGCGGGGTGTGGGTGGCGCAACGGCTCCACGCCGCGCTGGGCACCACGACGCCGCTGGGCACGCTCGACGCCAACTTCTACCGCGACGACTTCGGCCGCCGCGGCCTGAAGCCCGGCGTGCGTCCCACCGAGCTGCCCTTCGAGGTGGGGGGCGCGGACGTGGTGCTGGTGGACGACGTGCTGTTCACGGGCCGCACCATCCGCGCCGCATTGAACGTGCTGTTCGACTACGGCCGGCCGGCCCGCGTGCGGCTGGCAGCGCTGGTGGACCGCGGCGGTCGCGAGCTGCCCGTGGCCGCCGACTGGATCGGCGGCCGCATGCAGGTGCCCGCCGACCGCATGGTGGTGGTGGAGCAGGGCGCGGGCGGCCGGCTGGTGCTCTCGCTCACGGAGCGCGACGGTGCAGCCTAACCCGCAGCTCAACGCGCGCGGCGAACTGCAGCACCTGCTGTCCATCGAGGGGCTGCCGCGCGCGGTGCTCATGCACATCCTCGACACGGCGCGTTCCTTCGTGTCGGTGACCGAGCGCGAGATCAAGAAGGTGCCGCTGCTGCGCGGCAAGTCGGTGTTCAACCTGTTTTTTGAGCCCTCCACCCGCACCCGCACCACCTTCGAGATCGCCGCCAAGCGCCTGTCGGCCGACGTGATCAACCTCAACGTCGCCACCTCCTCCCAGACCAAGGGCGAGACGCTGCTCGACACCGTGGACAACCTCGCGGCCATGCACGCCGACATGTTCGTGGTGCGCCACGCCACCAGCGGCGCGCCCTACCTGATCGCGCGCCACGTCTCTCCCGAGATCCACGTGATCAACGCCGGCGACGGCCGCCACGCCCACCCGACCCAGGCGCTCCTGGACGTGTTCACGGTGCGCCACTACAAGGGCGAGTTCGGCCATCTCAAGGTGGCCATCGTGGGCGACGTGCTGCACTCGCGCGTGGCCCGCTCCGAGATCCACGCCCTCACCACCCTGGGCGTGCCCGAGGTGCGCGTGGTGGCGCCGCGCACGCTGGTGCCGCCGCACCTCGAGAAGATGGGCGTGCGGGTGTTCCACGACCCGGCCGAGGGCCTGCGCGGGGTGGACGTGATCATGATGCTGCGCCTGCAGAGCGAGCGCATGCGCGGCGCGCTGCTGCCCTCGGCGCGAGAGTTCTTCCGCAACTACGGCCTCACGCCCGAGCGGCTCGCGCTCGCGGCGCCCGACGCCATCGTCATGCACCCCGGGCCCATGAACCGCGGCGTGGAGATCGACTCCGCGGTGGCCGACGGCCCGCAGTCGGTGATCCTGCCGCAGGTCACCTTCGGCATCGCGGTGCGCATGGCGGTGATGGCCATCCTCGCGGGTGCCGCGCCATGAGGCTCGCCATCACCGGCGGCCTGCTGGTGGATCCGTCCGCCGGCACCGAGGCGCGCGCCGACCTGTTCCTGGCCGAGGGACGCATAGTCGCCACCGGCGCCGCTCCGGCCGGGTTCCGCGCCGATCGCACCCTCGACGCCGCGGGCCTCGTGGTGTGCCCCGGCCTGGTGGACCTGTGCGCCCGCCTCGGCGGTCCCGGCCCGGGGCTCGACTGCGAACTCGAGGCGGCCGTGGCCGGCGGCGTCACGCGCCTGGCCTGCCCGCCCGACAGCGAACCACCGCTGGACGAACCCGGCCTGGTGGAGATGCTCACCCGGCACGCCGAGAGCACCGCGCTCGCCCGGGTCCACCCCGTGGGAGCCCTCACGCGTGCGCTGGCCGGCGAGAAGCTCGCCGAGCTCGGCGCCCTGTCGCGGGCCGGCTGCATCGCCTTTTCCCAGGGCGACCGGCCGGTGGCCGATCTCACCGTGCTGTGGCGCGCGCTGCAGTACGCCGCCACCTTCGGCTACCGCGTCTGGCTGCACCCCGAGGACGGTTCGCTGGCCCGCGGCGGCGTGGCCCACGACGGCGAGGTGGCGGGTCGCCTCGGGCTTCCCGGCATCCCTGCCATCGCCGAGACCGTGGCCGTGGCCACCGTGCTGCTGTTGGCGCGCGACACGAACACGCGACTGCACCTCACGCGCCTGTCCTGCGCCGAGAGCCTGGAGATGGTGCGCCGCGCCCGGGCCGAGGGGACCGACGTGACCTGCGACGTGCCCGTGCACCACCTGCACCTGTCGGAGATGGACCTCGGCTTCTTCGATCCGCTGTGCCGCCTCGAGCCACCGCTGCGCAGCCAGCGTGACCGCGAGGCCCTGGCCCGCGGCCTGGCCGACGGCACGGTGCAGGCGGTGTGTTCCGACCACCGGCCGCTGGACGAGGATGACAAGCAGCTGCCCTTCGGCGAGGCCGAGGCGGGCGCCACGGGCCTCGAACTCCTGCTGCCGCTCACGCTCAAATGGGCGTCTCAGGAGAGGCTGTCCCTTCCGGCCGCGCTCGTGCCGGTCACCACCGGCCCGGCCCGCGTGCTGGGTCTCGATGCGCCGTCCCTGGCCCCGGGCGCGAACGCGGACCTTTGCCTGTTCGATCCCGGCGCCTGGTGGAAGGTGGAGCGCGCCGCGTTGCGCAGCCGGGGCGCGAACACCCCCTTCTCCGGCTACGAGCTCCAGGGCCGGGTGCGATTCACCCTCGTGGGCGGCCGCATCGTCCACGAGGCGTCCTGAGCGACCCGAGCAACGCCAGGGCCGCGCCGGCCCTTGAAGTCGTCCCACCCCTCACCCAGATTCCCCTCATGAACCCGTTGCTCGACTTCTCCGGCCTGCCCCGCTTCGCGGAGTTCCGGCCCGAATACGTGACTCCCGCGGTGGACGAACTGCTCGCCGCGAACCGCGCGCTGGTGGAGCGTCTCGCCGCCGACAGCCGCGAGCCGGACTGGGACGCCTTCGTCCAGCCCCTGGAGGACGCCAACGAGCGCCTCTACCGCGCCTGGGGCCAGGTCTCCCACATGAACGCCGTGATGAACAGCCCCGAGCTGCGCGAGGCCTACAACGGCAACCTTCCGAAGATCAGCCAGTACGGCACGGAGATCTCTCAGCACGAGGGGCTGTTCCGCAAGTACAAGGCGATGCGGGCCGCGGCGGGCTTCGAGGCCCTGCCGTCCGCGCGCCGCCGCATCGTGGAGAACCGCCTGCGCGATTTCCGGCTCGGCGGCGCCGAGCTCGACGAGGCGCGCAAGCAGCGCTTCAAGGCCGTCTCCGAGCGCCTGGCCGAGCTGTCCTCGCGCTTCAGCGACAACGTGCTCGATGCCACCAATGCGTGGTCGCACGTGGTCACCACGCAGGACGAGCTCGCCGGGATTCCCGACGACGTGCTCACGGCCGCCCGCGAGGCCGCCAGGGCGGATGGGCACGAGGGCTGGAAGTTCACCCTGCACATGCCTTCCTACCTGCCGGTGATGCAGTACGCCGAGTACCGCCCGCTGCGCGAGACGCTCTACCGCGCCTATGTCACGCGTGCCTCCGAGTTCGGCGACCCGAAGCTCGACAACACGGCTGCCATCGCCGAGATCCTCGCGCTGCGCCGCGAACTCGCCACGCTGCTGGGCTACGCCAGCTTCGCCGAGGTCTCCCTCGAGCCCAAGATGGCCGAGTCGCCCTACCAAGTGGCGAGCTTCCTTCGCGACCTCGCCACGCGCGCTCGGCCGCACGCCCAGCGCGACCTCGACGACCTGCGTGCCTTCGCCCGCGAGCGCCTCGGGCTCGCAGACCTGCAGTCCTGGGACATTCCCTGGGCCTCGGAGAAGCTGCGCCAGGCGCGCTACGCCTTCTCCGAGCAGGAGGTGAAGCAGTACTTCCCCGAGGACCGCGTGGTGCCGGGCATGTTCCGGGTGGTGGAGAGCCTCTACGGCCTGACCATCGAGCCCGACACAGCGCCGGTGTGGCACCCGGACGTGCGCTTCTTCCGCATCAGCGCGCGCGACGGCCGCCTGGTGGGGCAGTTCTACCTAGACCTCCATGCCCGCCCCTCCAAGCGCGGCGGCGCGTGGATGGACGACGCCATGGCGCGCCGTCGCATCACCGCCGGCGTGCAGACCCCGGTGGCCTATCTCAACTGCAACTTCTCCCCGCCCGTGGCCGGCCGGCCTGCGCTGTTCACCCACGAGGAGGTGATCACCCTGTTCCACGAGTTCGGCCACGGGCTGCATCACCTGCTCACCCAGGCCGAGGACCTCGCCGTGTCGGGCATCAACGGCGTGGAGTGGGACGCGGTGGAACTGCCCAGCCAGTTCATGGAGAACTTCTGCTGGGAGTGGG
>CAZXJW010000179.1:0-6871 GCA_964641005.1 uncultured Rhodocyclaceae bacterium | reverse complement strand
ACGTAACGCTTCTCGGACGTGGCCGGCAAGGCGCCCCGGGACTCGGTGGAGTTCGACTTCGACATCCCGTGATCACCGCCGGGTGGGGTTGCCCCCGTACGGGCCCGCCCGATTCCCCCATCATCGTGCGCCGCCTGAGGGGCGATACGAAGGACGGAACGCTGTTCCCGCGAGAGCCGATCGCGTGGCGCGGGCCCCCGGGAAGAACCGTTGCGTGACGCTGAAGCCCGCGCAGCCCAGGTGGACCAACCAGATTGGTCCATCTACTGTTCGCTTTTTCCGCGCACCATCCCCGTTCTCCCATGACGACCGTCGTCAACGTCCACGAAGCCAAGACCCACCTGTCGAGGTTGCTCGCGCGGGTGGAGGCGGGCGAGGAGATCATCATCGCCCGCGCGGGCAAGCCCGTCGCGCGCCTCGTCGCGGTCCCCAGGTCCGTTCCCGAACGCCGACCCGGTCGCCTCGAAGGCTCGGTCGGGGACGCGTTCTTTGAGCCTCTGCCCGAGTCCGAACTGGACGCCTGGGAATCGCGCTAGGTGCGGCTTCTCCTGGACACCCACGCCCTGCTGTGGTGGACGGACGATCCGCGTCTGTCCAGACGCGTCCGCGATGCTCTCCAGGATCCGGGTAACGAGGTCCACGTGAGTGCAGCCAGTGCGTGGGAGATCGCCACCAAGGTTCGACTGGGCAAGCTCGGCGAGCTTGGGCAGGCATGGAGCCGCTTCGAGGAACTCGTCAAGGCCGACGGTTTTTCCCACCTCGCCATCAACCAGCGCCATGCGCTCAGCGCAGGCGCGTTCCCGCAGGCCCACCGGGATCCCTTCGACCGGATGCTCGCGGCCCAGGCGCTTGCCGAGGACATGCTCCTCGTCACCGCAGATCCAGCTGTCTCGGTATTCGGCGCACGCATCTTCTGGTGAGCCCCGGAAAGCGACGGGTTGCAGCGCGGTACGCCTTGCGCAGGCGCTACAGCGCGGCCACCAAGACCCGGTTTCAGCGAATCTCCGCCGCCCTCGCCGTCGCCAGGCAGACGGCACACAGCGTCTCGCGCCCGCCCTTCTCCACGAACACCTGCGCCTCGCCGAACAGCAGGGTGCTGCCGGGCTTGATGACGCGGCCACGGGCGATGAGCTTCTCGCCGGCCGGAGGCGCCACCACCTTCACGTCGTAGTCCACGGTGGACACCAGCCAGCCGGGCGGCACCAGCGTGAAGGTGGCACTCACGGCTGCGAAGTCGGCCAGCGACCCCACCACCGCACCGGCGAAGAAGCCGGGGCGGAACGACAGCTCCTCTCGATACGGCAGCACGATCTCCGTCTCGCCCGGCTCGATGCGCGAATAGTCGAAGCCCAGCAGCTTCGCGAACGGCATGTTCAGCACCGACTGGCGAACCAGCGTGGCGAAGTCAGGGTTGGACGCCGTGAATCCGGTCATCGCTTCGTTCCCTTCCCGATCAGCTCGTCCCGCACCTCCGACACCGCATTCGCGTGCGCCTCGAAGCCCTCGTACGTGGCCAGCACCCGCGCATGGCGCGCGAGCTCGGGGTATCCCGCGCTCGTGACATAACCGATGCCCGTGCGCTTCATGTAGTCGAACACCGAGAGCGGCGAGAAGGTGCGCGCCCAGCCGCTGGTGGGCAGCACCGCGTTGGGACCCAGCACGAAGTTGCCCAGGGTGATGGGCGTGTGGCGGCCGAGCAGGATCTCGCCGGCATGAAGGATCTTCCCCACCCACTGGAAGGGCTCTTCCGCATGGATCAGCAGGTGCTCGGGCGCGTAGTCGTTCGTGAAGGCGCAGGCGGCCTCCATGTCCGGCGCCAGCACCACGCCGCCTCGCGGCCCGCACAGCACGGCCGAGGAATACTCCACCCGCTGCGCGCCCATGCGCGCCCAGTGGCCGGGCAAGGCGGCGATGGCCTCCTCGGCCACGCGGCGGCTGGCGGTGACCAGCCAGGCGGACGAATCCGGCCCGTGCTCGGCCTCGATGAGCAGGTCGAGCGCCGCCAGCGCCCCGTCTGCCGTGTCGTCGGCCAGCACGACGGACTCGCTCGGCCCCGCGGGGATGCCGGTGTCGAGCACGCCGGCCAGCAGCCGCTTGGCCGCCACCACCCACGGGCTCCCGGGTCCCACGATCTTGGCGCAGCGGCGCACGCTCTTCGTGCCGTAGGCCACCGCCGCCACCGCCACAGCACCGCCCACGCGGTACACCGTGTCCACGCCCGCGATCCGCGCCGCCACCAGCGTGGCGTCGTCGAAGTCCCCGCCCGGGCCGGGCGGGGTGACGATGCAGATCTCGGGCACGCCGGCCACCACCGCGGGCACGGTGGTCATCATCACCACGGAGGGGAACGCCCCCTTGCCGCGCGGCACGTAGCAGGCCACCGACGGAATGGGCAGCCAGCGGTCGCCCGCGAAGGCGCCGGGGCGGATCTCCTTCATCCACATGGACTCGGGCTTCTGTTCCTCGTGGAAGCGGCGGATGTTCTCCACCGCGTACTCGATGGCCTCGATCACCGTGCGGTCCACGCGGGTGAAGGCGCGATCGAAGTCCGCCTTGGTGGCCGCGATGCCGCCGGGCGGCAGTTCCACCCGGTCGATGTCGCGGGCGAAGCGCAGGATGGCCGCGTCGCCGTCGGTGCGCACCGCCTCGACGATGGGCTTCACGCGTTCCAGGAAGGGCGCGAGGTCGGATTCGGTGCGTGCCAGCAGCGCGGTGCGCGCGTCGGCGTCGAGGCGCGCCAGCTCGTGGAAGGAGACCGGACGGGAGACGGGTGCGTTCATGATTGCTTGCTCTTGAGGAAGAGCTCCAGCCCGACCATGCGGTCGAGCAGGGCGATGGCCAGGCCCGCCACCAGGATGTACACCACCGACACGGCCGCGAGATCCGGCGTGATCACGTTGCGGATGGAGTTGTAGATGGACACGGGCAGGGTCACGGTGTTGGCGTCGGTGAGCAGCAGGCTCACGAGGAACTCGTTGAACGCCAGCACGAACATGAGCAGCGCCCCGGTGATGATGCCCGGCGTCACGGCCGGCAGGGTGATGGTGAAGAAGGCGTGGGTGGGCGCGGCGCCGCAGGTCGCGGCGGCGTTCTCCAGGTCGGGGTCGAGCGCGTTCACCGAGGCCTGCACGGCCCAGATCATGAAGGGCAGGTTGATGATGCAGCAGGCCAGCCCCACCGGCCACACCTGTCCGAGGATGCCCGCCTCGCCGAACAACATCATCAGCCCCATGCCCGAGCCGATCAGCGGCACGGTGAAGGGCAGCAGCAGGTAGAGCTGCAGCGTGCGCGGGAAGCGCAGCCGGCGCCGCGCCAGCGCGAGTGCCGCCAGCGTCCCCGCCGGGATGCTCGCCACCGTGCACACCACCGAGACCTGCAGCGATCGCCAGAAGGCGTCGCGCAGCGTCTCCGAGCCGAACACCCGGTCGTACCACTTCAGCGACAGCCCCTCCGGCGGGAAGGTGATGATGTTGCCCGCGGTGAACGAGGCGCCCAGGATGATGAGCGTGGGGGCAGCCAGGGCCGCGAGGTTGAAGATCACCACGGTCCAGAGCACCACGTCGCGGGTGCGGCGGCTGTTCATCGCCTCGCCTCGCCGCGGAACCCCAACGTTCCGGCGCCCAGCCAGGTGAGCAGCACGCCCGCCAGCAGGGTGGCCGTCGCCACCAGTGCGATGGCCACCGCCGAGCCCATGCCGCTGTCGGAGGTGCGGAAGAAGGCGTCGTACACCATGTTGGCCACGAAGTCGTTGGTGCCCCCGCCCAGGATCACGGGCATGGCGTAGTCGGTGAGCGCCAGGGTGAACACCACGATGGCGGCGGCCACCAGGCCGGGCTTGGCCAGCGGCAGCGTCACCTCCACGAAGGTGCGCCACCACGGCGCGCCCAGGGTCTCGGAGGCAAGCTCCACCTCCTCGTCGATGGCCGTCACCGCCGGGGCGATCAGCAGCACGGCGAAGGGCAGCATGTACTGCACCAGCCCGAACAGCACCGAGCCGTAGGTGTAGATCATCTTGAACGGCCCCACGCCCAGGACACCGAGCAGCTGGTTGAGCAGCCCTTCCTTGCCCAGCACGATCAGCCATCCATAGGCGCGCACCACCTGGCCGATGAAGAAGGGCAGGAACAGGCTCACCAGCAGCAGCTTGCGCAGCCACGCCGAGCCGGTGCGCACCATCACCCAGGCGTAGGGAAAGGCGAGCGCCAGCGTGATGGCCGTGACCACCGTGGCGCCGAGCACGCTTCGACCCAGCACGATCCACGCGGTCTCGTTCTCCACCAGGTCGCGATAGTTGGCGATCGTCCAGTGCTCGCTCAGCTCGAAGGTCTCGGTGTCGAGCAGGCGCAGGCTGGCATCGGCCATCCAGGCGAGGCCGAGCACCAGCACGCCCACGAGCAGCAGGGCGGGCAGGAGGAAGGCGGCGGCTTCGAAGCGGCGCGCTGCGCGCGGCCAGAGGGCGGCGCGGAGGGATTCGAGGAGGTCGAGGAGGCGGATCAAGGACGGCGCTTCGTGTCAGAAAAAAAGCACTCCGGGCAGGACGTCCGACACATGCAACCGCGCGGTGTCCCTGCCCGGAGAGGGCCCTGCGTCTGCTTCGCGAGACGCGGGCCAGTCGGATGTAATCACTCAGCCCTGCATGATCTTCTTGAACTTCCCGAACCACTCCTTCTCGTTCTCCACCTGGATCTTGTTGGGCACGCGCAGCAGCTTCGCGAAGTCCTCGGGCTTGGTGGGGTACGCGGGATCGCCCACCATGTCCGCGGGCGGCTTGATGTTCGGGTTCACGCCCGGCAGGCCGAGGCCGTCGCACCAGCCCTGCTGGGCCTCGGTGGAGAGCGCGTAGTTCACGTACTGCTTGGCCCAGTACACCTCGTTGGCGGGCAGGCCCTTGGGGATCCACAGCGCGTCGGTGTCGACCTTCGCGCCTTCCTGCGGGATGGTCCAGGCCACCTTGACGCCGTTCTTCTTCGCGCCGCGGGCGTTGGTGACGATGGTGCAGGCGAGGTCGATCTCGCCCTTCTGGAACCAGTTGGTGAAGTCCGGATCCTCGCCCAGCAGCGGCTTCTGGCTCTTGAGCTTGGCGATGAAGTCCCAGCAGGCCTTCATGTTCTTCGGGATGTCCTCCACCTTGCCGCCGCCGGCCACCTGGGCTGCCGGGTGGAAGCCGATGCCGTCGTTGTAGAGCGCGATGCGGCCCTTGAACTTCGGGTCGGGAAGCACGCTCCAGCTCTTGGGCGCGCCGCCGGGGAAGGCCTCGGTGCGGTAGGCCAGCACGTAGACGTAGCTGTAGACGTTCACCAGCGGCCAGCCGTCGAAGCCCAGCGGCTTGGCCACGGGCAGCAGGCCCTTGAGGTTGGGCAGGTCGGCGAGGTCCTCGCCCATGTTCTTCAGGGCCGACTTGGTGGCGTTGGTGGTGGTGTCCCAGTTCACTGCCACCGGCGGACGGCGCTTCTGCTTCACCGCCGCCCACAGCTTGGGCTGCAGCTCGTTGTCCTCGGTCTCGTCGTACTTGATGGCGATGCCCGTGGCCTTGGTGAAGCCCTTGGACACGCCGCCGTCGATGGCGTCCTTCCACTCGCCGCCCCAGACGCGGACGATCAGTTCCTTGGGCTTGGCCGGCTCGGCGGCGAAGCCTGCGCGCGAGAACGGCAGCAGCACGGCGGTGGCGCCGGCGGCCTGCAGCAGCGCGCGGCGGCGGGATTCGAATGCGTCGTCTTTGCTCATGGCTGTGGACTCCCTCTGTGGTTGTGGTCGGGGACTTCGGGGTGGAAAGGCCGCGCGGTCTCAGCGCGGGAACGGAATCAGGTCACGGGCGCGCCAGCCGATGCGCACCGGCGTGCCGGGCGCGAAGCGCAGGTGGGCCTCGGGGCTGCGGTCGATCACCCGCAGAACGGCGCCACCGAGTTCGGCCACGCCCACTTCGTAGAGCGTGCGGTCGCCCTCGAAGGCGGCCTGCCGCACCACGGCGGCGAGCTGCACGTCCGCCTCGACGGGCTGCGCGCCGGCGGGGGCGATGCGCACGTGCTCGGCGCGCAGCGCGCAGTCGAGCACGGCGCCCGCCGCGGGCAGCGGCCCCGGGCCCGCGCCGCAGGCGCAATCGCGCCCGGCGATGCGCACCCGCCCGGCCTCGAGCGCCACGGCCTCGAGGAAATTGGTCACGCCGATGAAGCCCGCGACGAAGGCGTTGGCCGGTGCGCGATAGGCCGCATCGGGCGAGGCGAGCTGCTGCACCCTGCCCTGGTCCATCACCAGCACCTCGTCGGACATCACCAGCGCCTCGCGCTGGTCGTGGGTGACGTTGATGGTGGTGACGCCCAGTTCCTGCTGGATGCGGCGGAACTCGAGCTGCATCTCCTCGCGCAGCTTGCGGTCCAGCGCCGCGAGCGGCTCGTCCAGCAGCACCAGGTCGGGCTGGTAGACCAGCGCGCGGGCGATGGCCACGCGCTGCTGCTGTCCGCCAGAGAGCTCCTGGATGCGCCTCCCGCCCAGGCCGCCGAGCTGCACCACCTTCAGCATCGCCTCCACGCGGTCGGGAATCTCGCCGGCGGCGAAGCCGCGCATGCGCAGCGGATAGGCCACGTTCTGCGCCGCGGTGAGGTGGGGAAACAGCGCCAGCCGCTGGAACACCATGCCGATGGAGCGCCTGTGCGGCGGCACCTCCGACACCGGCTTGCCGTGGATGAAGATCTCGCCCTCGCCGGGCTCGATGAAGCCGGCGATCATGCGCAGCAGCGTGGTCTTGCCCGAGCCGCTCGGCCCGAGGATGGTGAGGAAGCGCCCCGGCGCCACGGCGAAGGACACGTCGTCCACCGCGCGCACGCCGTCGAAGGACTTGCCCACGCCACGCACCTCCACCATGGCGGTGGTGGCC
>CAZXJW010000178.1:4618-6899 GCA_964641005.1 uncultured Rhodocyclaceae bacterium | reverse complement strand
TGCGGCCTGGATCGGTGTGCGATACTTCCTCGAACGCCAGCCGCGCTGACCGGTCCAAGGGACGCCGGCAACGACCACGAGGATTCCGGAATCATGAAAAGCCTCCTGCCCGCGCTCGCCGCGGGCTTTTTCTTCGCCACCGCGGCCCATGCGGCGCCCTTCGCCTACGTCGCGAACGAGAAATCGGGCACCATCAGCGTCATCGACACCGCCACGGACGAGGTGGTGGACACCCTCAAGGCCGGCACCAAGCCGCGCGGCCAGGCAATCGCCGCCGACGGGCGCACGCTCTACGTGAGCGACCAGCCCGCCAACGCGTTGCTGGTGGTCGACCTGGAAAAGCGCTCCGTCACCGGCAGCATCGACCTGGGCGAGTCGCCCGAGGGCGTGAGCCGCTCCCCCGACGGCAAGTGGGTGGTGGTGGCGGTGGAGATGAGCAACAGCGCCGCCTTCATCGACGCCGCCAGCGGGAAGAAGCTGTTCAACGTCAAGACCCGCGGCGAGAACCCGGAGCACGCCGTGTTCAGCCCCGACGGCAAGTGGCTGTTCGTGAGCGCCGAGGAGGCCGACCAGGTGGACATCGTGGACGTGGCCGCCCAGAAGCAGGTGGCCTCGGTGAAGGTGGCCAAGCGCCCGCGCGGCATCGGCTTCCTGCCCGACGGCTCGCGCGCCTACGTGGCCTGCGAGTTCGACAGCAAGGTGTTCGCCATCGACGTGGCCAGCCGCAAGGTGGTGGCGGAGATCAAGGCCGGCACCTTCGCCAACGGCGTGGCGGTGCATCCGGACGGCAAGCGCGTCTACATCTCCAACGGCAAGGACGCCTCGGTGTCGGTCGTCGACACGACCAGCAACGCGGTGGTGGCCACCATCGCCGTGGGCAAGCGGCCGTGGAACATGGCCCTCACGCCGGACGGCGCCAAGCTGTACGTGGCCAACGGCCGCGACAACTCGGTGAGCGTCATCGACACGGCCACCAACCGCAAGCTGAAGGACATTCCCGTGGGCGAGGTCCCCTGGGGCGTGGTGATCCGCTGACGGGTCACCGCCGGGCCTTCCCGGCGGCGGCCGCGGTTCCTTTCGGCCGCGGGTGCATGCCAGAATAGGGGCGGACACCTACGGTCGCCCTCCTCGTGCCCCCCTCCCAGCGCTCCCGATCACCCCTTCGATGGCTGTTTCTGCTCGCGCTGGCGGCGCAGCTCACGGGCTGCGGAAGCCTGCGCAGCTACCGCCAGGAGATGGACGCCACCCTGGGGAAGGTGGCTGCCGGCGACGTGCCCGGCGCCATCAAGGTTCTCGAGAAGAACAACAAGGGCGACGACCGCGACCTGCTCTTCTACCTGGAGATGGGCGAGCTGCGGCGCCTGAACGGCGAGTTCCCGCTGAGCCTCGAGTCCTTCCGCACTGCCGACAAGGTGGTGCAGGCCTGGGAGGAGGCGGCGCGCCTCGATCCCTCCAAGCTCTCCGGCTCGGTGGGCAGCTTCCTGGTCAACGACAAGGTGCGTGTCTACGAGGGCATCGACTACGAGAAGGTGATGGTCACCACCCGCATGGCCATGGACTACCTCGCCATGGGCGACTGGGACAACGCCCGCGTGCACATCAAGCGCACCCACGAGCGCGAGGCCTTCATCGCCGACGTGCGCGCGAAGCAGTATCTCGAGGTCAAGGAAGAGGCCGAAGCCAAGGGCGCCCGGCAGAGCTTCAAGGAGATCAGCGGCTACCCGGTCCAGACGCTGGACGCCCCCGAGGCGCTGGCGCTGAAGAACGCCTACCAGAACGCGCTATCCCATTACCTCGCCGGCTTCGTCTACGAGGCCCTGGGCGAGGGCAGCCTCGCCGCTCCGGGCTATCGCACCGCCATCGAGCTGCGCCCGGGCCAGTCGATGCTCGAGGACTCGCTGGGCGGCCTTGACACCCGCATCCTCGCCGAGGATGACGGCAAGTGCGACACGCTGTTCGTCATCGAGACCGGCCTCGCGCCGGCCAAGGTCTCGCGGGACTTCAACCTGCCCATCCCGGTGGGGCCCGCCGGACAGTGGATCTTCGTGAGCGCCTCCTTCCCCGTGCTCTCCGAGCGCGTCGGCTACGTGGCGCCCCGGGTCACGGTGGACAAGGACCTCAACCTGAACTCGGCCCACGTGCTGGACGTGGACGCCATGGCACGGCGCGCGCTGGCCGACGAGATGCCCGGCATCATGCTGCGCACCTTCGTGCGATCCTCCTCGCGGGCCGTGGCCCAGTACCAGATGCAGCAGCAGATGGAGGAGCAGCGCCGGCGCGG
>CAZXJW010000178.1:2590-4608 GCA_964641005.1 uncultured Rhodocyclaceae bacterium | reverse complement strand
GGTGCAGATCGGAGGCATGGTGCTCGAGTCGGCCGACGAGCGCACCTGGCGCACCCTCCCGGCCCACGTCACGGTGGCCCGCGGGCGGCTATCCCGGGGGGTGCACGCGGTCCAGGTGGACACGCCCTCCGGCGCGGTAAGCTTCGACGTCAACCTCGCGGCGCCTCATGCGCTTGTGGCAGTACGGATCGCCGCCGGCAGGCCCTTCGTCGCCCCCGGCCAGCCGAAGCCGCCGCCCGGATCGAAATCCGCCACCCTCGTCCCCGTGCCCGGCGCGGAGACGCGGGTGAGCGTCCTGCAGTTCGACGGCAACACCCCCCTCGTATCCAGGAGGATGCACTGATGAGAGTCTCAACCGTGGTCGTCATGCTGTTCGCCGCGCTCGCGCTCAGCGCCTGCGGCACCAAGAAGGGCTTCGAGAAGCCCGGCTTCGCCTTCGGCTGCCCCATCGGCGACCAGAAGATCTCCTCCATGAGCGACCTGGTGAAGGCCAAGGTGGCCAAGGAAGGCAGCCAGAGTCCCGACGTGGAGATCGAGGAGATCCGCTGCACGACCGCCGGCGACCTGCTCAAGATCGACGTGGTGGTCTACAACGACGAGAGCGACGTGGAGCGCCTGATGTACAAGTTCCGCTGGATGGATGCCGAGGGCATGCGCGCGGCCGACGAGGAGTCCTGGAAGCCGCTGCTGCTGTACGGCAACTCCCGCCAGACCGTCACCACCGTGGCGCCCAACGCCAAGGCGCGCGACTTCAAGTTCATCTTCATGGGGCAGAACTGACATCATGAATGCCAACACCACCCTGCGCCTGATGGCCGTGGCCGGCCTGTGCGCCACCCTGGCGCTCACCGGCTGCGCCAAGCCCAAGACCCGCTATGGCGACGCCGGCGCCGTGGAGACCGTGACCAACCAGTTCGGCTCCACCGACCTGCAGATGCTCGCCGAGCAGATGTCCCAGTCCATGCTCTCCGAGGCGCCGGTGATCAGCAGCGGCAACCTGCCCATCGTCACCATCCAGGAGGTCAAGAACAAGACCAGCGAGTACATCGACACGCGGGCCATCACCAACCGCATGCGGTCCACGCTGCAGAAGAGCCGCAAGGTGCGCTTCGCCACCGATGAGGCCGACATGAAGAAGCAGATCTCGGAGCTGCAGCGCCAGCAGTCCGAGTACTACAACCAGGAGAAGTCGGCCCAGGTCGGGCAGATGGTGGGCGCGGGCTTCCGCCTCACCGGCGAGATCACCTCCATCGTCAAGGAGACGAAGGACGTGAAGGACGTGTACTACCAGCTGTTCCTGTCGCTCACCAACGTTCAGACCGGCATCGAGGAGTGGAGCGACACCAAGGACATCCGCAAGACCACCGAGCGCTGATCCGGCGCACGGCCATGAAGGGCGCCCCGCGGGGCGCCCTTTTTCCTGGCGGGGCCGGTGCCTCGCGGCCGCCCCGGGCGAACCCGCGGCGGGGCGCGCGTTCCAAGCAGCATTCCCGGAACCCGCGCATGCCCCACCGCCTTCGCCACGCCACCCTGTCCGCCGTCCTTGTCCTGCTGGGCGCCCTCGCGGCCGGCTCGCCCGCGGCCGCCCGCGATCCCGCCTGCCCCGCCATCGAGACCCGCGCCCCCGCCTCCTGGGACGGCACCGGGCGCTTCCACCTGGGCCGCGAGATCGCCCCGGTGATGGGCCACCAGGCGGCCGGCTGGCTGGAGCGCCCCGAGCGGGAGGCGGAGGAGCGCACCGACCTGCTGGTGCGCGAGCTCAGGCTCAGGCCCGGCGACGTGGTGGCCGACCTGGGCGCCGGCAGCGGCTACTTCGCCTTCCGCATGGCGCGGCTGCTGCCCCAGGGCCGGGTGCTGGCCGTGGACGTTCAGCCCGAGATGCTCGACATCATCCGCCAGCGCCAGCGCGACGGGGCGCCGCGCAACGTGGAGCCGGTGCTGGCGAAGCCCGATGACCCCGGCCTGGCGCCCGCCAGCGTGGACCTGGTGCTGCTGGTGGACGTCTACCACGAGCTCGC
>CAZXJW010000178.1:0-2580 GCA_964641005.1 uncultured Rhodocyclaceae bacterium | reverse complement strand
CTGCGAGGTGATGCTGGGCGTGAAACGCGCGCTGCGCCCCGGGGGGCGCGTGGCGCTGGTGGAGTACCGCGCCGAGGACCCGCGCGTGCCCATCAAGCCGCTGCACAAGATGACCCAGCGCCAGGCCATCCGCGAACTCGAGGCCGTGGGGCTGAAGTGGCAGCGCACCGTGGACGTGCTGCCCTGGCAGCACCTGATGTTCTTCACGGTGCCCTGAGCCACGTCCGGCCACCGGCGCTGGGCCGGTTAGAATCGCGCCTCGCCAACGGGGGAAACCAGGGGTCATGAGGTTCGGTCGGGCGGCCGCGAGGGCCGCGATGCTGGCGTGCGCGCTCGGAGCCGCCGCAGTCACCCACGCCCAGGAAGGCGATCTGCGTGCCGACGCCGAGGGCAACCAGCGCGCCGCCGTGAACCGCGTCGCCGCGGTCCACGATCTCACCATGATCACGGCCACGGCCCGGCTGATCCTGCGGCAGGCCGCCCTGCGCACCGCACGCGATCACCTCTGGAACCTGGGCCGCGAGCGGGTGCTCGGTCCGGAGTGGAAACTCGGCGATCCCGACTGGAACGCCGCCGAGGCCGCCATGGTGCGCGATTCGCCGCCACTGATCGCGGAAGCCTTCGCCAATGACCTGCGGCTGCGCAACGTGTGGTCGGAAGCCGCCGTCACCGGCCTCGACGGCGAGGAGGCCGACGTGATCGCCAGCCACTTCGAGTCCGACGCCGGCAAGGAACAGCTCGCGCTCATGGACTGGTTCCTCTCGGAGACCGTGCTGTTCCGCTACACCTACACCAACCAGTTCAACTACGACATGCCGGGCACCGAGGCCGAGCAGAAGGAACTGCAGCGCATCGCCGTGCCCAAGATCCCGAAGAAGGACAACGAGCTGGAGTTCTCGAAGCGCAATCCCGAGGCCTTCCAGTTCGTGGCCTGCAGCCCGGACAACCGCTATTGCCCGGGCGTGAAGTACGTGCGGCTGGTGGCGAAGAAGGTTTCCAGCGAGCTGGTGGTGACCATCGATGCGGTGCTGCGCCGCGTGGTGGAGGCGGTGGAGGCGCGCAAGCCCGAGGCGTTGCCGCACGTGGAGGCGTTCCTCGCGCGGCGGCGGCCGGTCTCAGGGGAGGACCGCGGGCGCACGCAGGCCCCGTCGGCGGAGCCCTGACCAGGCCCGGGCATCGCTGCGCGTAATCACGGCATGGTAATCATGCCGGGCATGCATCCCCGTTCCTTCGTTGCCCGCCTGTGCCCCGGCCCGACACTCCCCCTGTCGCTCGCGGCCGCGCTTTCGATGCTGGCGCACGACGCCGTCGCCGTGATGGCGGGTTCCGCTTCCGGTCCCCTGCCCGACTCGCCAGCGCTGCGGGTGGATGCCAACGTGTCCACTTCACCTTGGCGGGGCGTGGCCAGCCTGCAGTCCGGCGGGGGCAGCTTCACGGCCACGGCCATCGACCGGCGCCACGTGGTCACCGCCGCCCACGTGGTGGGTCCGGCGGCCGGGCTCGCGCTGGTGTTCAACGTGTCGGGCGACCGCACCTACCAGATCCCGGCCAGCGCCGTGTTCGTGCACCCCGCCTATGTCGGGTTCAACACGCCGAACCTCCAGAACGACCTGGCGATCGTGGAACTGGCCACGGACCTGCCGGCCGACGTGCCTGCCTACCCGATCCGATCCGCCGCGATATCGCCCGGCGCACGCATCACGGTGGTGGGCTACGGCGCCAGCGGCAACGGCGACGTGGGCGCCACCGTGGGCGGTAGCGCCACGCTCAAGCGCGTCGGCGACAACCGGGCCGACCGCTTCGAGCTGGCCGCGGGCGGCGGCGGCGAACTGGCGCTGTTCTTCGCCGACTTCGACGGAGGCACGGCGCCCAATGCCTTCGGCGATGCGGGCCTGGGCAACCGCGTGGAAACCTCGCTCGCGGCCGGCGACTCGGGCAGCCCCGCCTTCGTGACGGGTGCCGGCGGGGCCCCGGAACTGGTGGCGGTCAACAATTTCGTCGCCGCCTTCCAGGGCGGCCCCACGGCGTTGTCCACCTTCGGCACCGGCTTCGGCGGCAACCTGCTGCACGCCTACCGTGACTGGATCGAGTCCATCCGGTCCAGGCCCGCCAACGACACGTTCGCGCGGCGGGCACCGCTTTCCGGTTTCGGCGGCAGCATCACGGCAAGCTCCACGGGCGCCACCCGCCAGCCGGGCGAACCCGCCCACGCGGGCGTGGCCGGCGGGCGCTCGGTGTGGTGGACGTGGACGGCACCGGCAGGCGGTGCGGTGAGCCTCGACACCACCGGCAGCGGTTTCGACACGCTGCTGGCGGTGTACCGGGGATCCGCCGTGGAGTCCCTCGTGCCGGTGGCGTCGAACGACGACGCGCCGGGGATGTCGTCGAGCCGTGTCGTCCTCGACGTGCAGGCAGGCGAGACCGTCCAGGTTGCCGTGGATGGCGCCGCCGGCGCGGCGGGCGAGGTGCGGCTGTCATGGCGCCTGGACGTGCCCGGGGCCGCGAGCGACAGCGACATCCCCCTGCCAGCATGGGCGCTGGTGCTGCTGGCCGCGGCACTGGGGCGCGTTGGCATGAGGG
>CAZXJW010000177.1:0-6909 GCA_964641005.1 uncultured Rhodocyclaceae bacterium | reverse complement strand
AGCATCGTCTGCTCCAGTCCGAAATGCGGCTTGAACTGCCCCATGCGGATGCGGGCGGCCTGGAACCACTGGGCCTCGAGGAAGGCATTGAGCATCACCACCCCTCGGGTGGCGGAGTTGCCGAAGGTAGGGGAGATGCCACTACCGGAGAACTCGCCCTCCACCTGGACCATGTAGTCGCGGAACACGGTGGCCTGGGCGCCGAGCCGGGCGCGGCGCAAGCTGAAACCGTCGGCCATGATCCCTTCCTCGGCGAACTGCCGGTAGTCGAGCTGGGCGCGGGCAAGCAAGCGCACGCCCCACCGGCCGCGCGGGTCCTGGAAGCTCACGCCATCGGTGAAGCTGGCCTGCACGCCCTGGGACTCGAACCGCTGATGCATGGTGTTGGCCTGGTCCCTGGCCTCCTGGGCCACCGCCATCGCCTCGTCGACTTCACGGCGCGTGGCGTAGCCGCCCTCCACGCTCGCCGCCGCCGGCTCGACCGCCGCGGCGGCCCCGGGGGCAGCCGCGGCACGAGCGCGCGCCTCGGCCTCGGTCCGCTCCGCCTTGGCACGCAGCCGTTGGGCCTCCGCATCGCGGCGCGCCGCTTCCGCGGCCTCCCGCGCCTGGCGCTCGCGCGCCACCTCCCCGCGCAGGGAGTCGAGCTCCCGGCCCATGGTTTCCATCATCTGCTCGAGCTGGCGCAGGCGCCGCTCGGCGTCGCTCTCCTGCGCGCCCACAGGACCGGCCAGCGCCGCGAGCACCGCGGCCGCCGCGATCGCTCGGCCGCCGCGCGGAAGATGCGCGGTGTTCTTCTTGGGCATGTGGTCTTTCTGCGGCCGCCGGGAAACGAGGGGCAACGCGGGCCACCGGCTGGCCAATGGGACGGCCCACGTTATATATTCACGTATCTAACGCGGCCCGAACCTTAGGGGAAGGCATCGAAATATTCAAGAGGGAATAGCGCTGCGCGGGAGGACCGCGTCACGCAGCGGTGCGGTGCGCCGGGTCGAAGAGTTCGGGGAACGACTGCTCGAGGCTCGCCACCTCGCCGGCGCGCGGCGCCGAATAGCCGGGCAGTTCCGCCACCAGCTGGGCGAAGCGCTCGCCGCGGATCAGGGCTAGCAGCGCCCGCACATCCGGGCGCTCGAGTGTCTCGGGCGCGCACAGCAGGCAATACCGTTCGCGGGCCAGGGGCACGAACTCCAGGCGGAACTGGCGCGCGGCGGGCTCCACGCCGAAGCCCGCATCGGCCATGCCGCTGGCCACGTAGGCCGCCACGGCGGCATGGGTGTACTCCTCGGTGTCATAGCCGCGGATGCGCGCGCCGTTGACGCCGGCCTCGCGCAGCAGCTGCTCGAAGAGCGCGCGCGTGCCGGCACCCTTCTGCCGGTTCACGAAGCTCACCTCCGGGCGCCGCAGGTCGGCAACACCCTGGATGCCCCTGGGATTGCCCGGCGCCAGGAACAGGCCCTGGGTGCGGGTCACCAGGTGCACCACGCGCTGGCGCTCCGGCCTGAACCAGGGTTCGTACTGACAAAGCGCCTCGGCTTCGTAGGGAGCTTCCGGCACATGGATTCCGGCGAAGTCGCAGCCGCCACGGCCCAGCGAGGCGAGCGACTCCACGCTGCCCAGGTAGCGCAGGTCGAGTCGGATGTCCTCGCGGTCGGCGAGCAGTTCGGGCAGCCGGGCCACGGCGAAGCCGTGGCTCGCGTGGATGCGGATGGTGGATCCCGCCTCGGCCATGAGGCGGCTCAACTCCAGGTTGAGTTCGGAGGCGATGGATTCGAGCTGGGGACCGAGGCGCGCCCCCGCACGCTGCTCGGCGCGCAGGAGCTTCTCCCCCAGTGGAGTGAGCCGTGCGCCCTTGCCGCGCTCGAAGCTCACCAGCCGGTGGCCGAAGAACGCGCGCCAAGATTCCACCAGGTTCCAGGCGTGGCGATAGGACAGGCCGATGCGGGCCGCCGCGTCGGTGAGCTTCCCGGTCTCGTGGATCGCCTCCAGCAGCCGGAACAGCTCCGGACCCAGTTGTCCCCCGGACTCCCGTTCCACCACCCAGCCCGGCTTAAGGGCGATCCTGTACATGTGCAACAAACCTCATATTGTTGAAGGGCACTCGCAGCGCTATGGTACTGTGTGGTAAGGAAACATTATTCGCTCCATGTGTATATCATTTCATATGCGGGGGCCGCTTGCCAAGCCGTAATTAGACAGATTGGGCAAGGAGCCCACCGAGCCGGAGGAGAAATGGACGACGCCGCGGCGCGCCACGTGGAGGGCGTGCTCAACCGCCTGCAGCACCTGCCGGGAGCCCTGCTTCCCATCCTGCACGCCATCCAGGACGAACTCGGCCACGTGCCGAAGGACGCCGTTCCCGCGATCGCAGCCGCCTTGAACCTCTCCCGCGCCGAAGTGCACGGGGTGATCAGCTTCTACCACCACTTCCGCGCCGAGCTGCCCGGGCGCCATGTGCTGCAGCTGTGCCGCGCCGAGGCCTGCCAGTCCGTGGGTGCCGAGGCCCTGTCGGTGCGCATCCGCGAGCAGCTCGGCATCGACTTCCACGAGACGACCGCCGACGGCCGCGTCACCCTCGAGCCCGTGTACTGCCTCGGCCAGTGCGCCTGTGCGCCGGCGGCGCTGGTGGACGGCGAGCTGCAGGGCCGGCTCACGGGCGATCGCGTGGACGCCGTGCTGGCGGCGCTGGAGTGATCCCGTGACCCGCGTCTTCGTCCCCATCGACTCCTCCGCCCTGGCCTGCGGCGCCGAAGCCGTGGCCCGCGCCATTGCCGCGGAGGCCGCGCGCCGCGGCGAATCCGTCGAGATCGTGCGCAACGGTTCGCGAGGCCTCATGTGGCTCGAACCGCTGGTGGAAGTGGCCACCGCCGCCGGACGCATCGGCTACGGTCCCGTGGCCGCCACCGACGTCCCCGCGCTGTTCGACGCCGGATTCCTGAAGGGCGGTGCGCACGCGCTCCACGTGGGCGCCATGGACCGGCATCCCTGGCTCGCGGGCCAGGAGCGCCTGTGCTTCTCGCGCATGGGCATCATCGACCCGCTGTCCTTCGACGACTACGAGGCCCACGGTGGCTGGGCCGGGCTGCGCGCGGCCGTGGCCATGAAGCCCGCCGAGATCGTGGCTGCCATCACCGACTCCGGGCTGCGGGGTCGCGGTGGCGCCGCCTTCCCCACCGGCATCAAGTGGAAGACCGTGCTCGAGACGGCGTCGGACCGGAAGTACGTGGTCTGCAATGCCGACGAGGGCGACTCGGGCACCTTCTCCGATCGCATGACCATGGAGGGCGACCCCTTCATGCTCATCGAGGGCATGGCCATCGCCGCCCTCGCCACGGGCGCCACCCACGGCTACGTGTACGCCCGCTCCGAGTATCCCCACGCCGAGCGCACCTTCCTGAAAGCGCTGGCCATCGCCAGCGAGCGCGGCGTGCTGGGCGATGACGTCCTCGGCTCGGGACGCGCCTTCCACCTCGAACTGCGCCGCGGCGCCGGGGCCTACATCTGCGGCGAGGAGACCTCGCTGCTGGAAAGCCTCGAGGGCAAGCGCGGCATGGTGCGCTTCAAGCCCCCGGTGCCCGCCGTGTCCGGCCTGTTCGGCAAACCCACGGTGGTGAATAACGTCATCACCTTTGCCTCGGTGCCACTCATTCTCGAGAAGGGCGCCGCCTTCTACCGCGACTACGGCCGCGGTCGCTCGCGCGGCACGCTACCCATCCAGCTCACCGGCAACATCCGCCGCGGCGGGCTGGTGGAGAAGGCCTTCGGGGTGACGTTGCGCGAACTCCTGTACGACTGGGGCGGCGGCTCGGCCTCCGGCCGCCCGATCCGCGCCGTGCAGGTGGGCGGTCCGCTGGGCGCATATCTGCCCGAGTCGCAGTTCGACACGCCGCTGGACTACGAGGCCTTCGCCTCCATCGGCGCCATGGTGGGCCACGGCGGCATCGTGGTCTTCGACGACACCGTGGACATGGCACGCATGGCGCGCTACGCCATGGAGTTCTGCGCCATCGAGTCCTGCGGCAAGTGCACGCCCTGCCGCATCGGCTCCACCCGCGGCTTCGAGGTGATCGACCGCATCCTCGCCGGCGGAGACCGTGCGGCGGCCGTGAAGCTGCTCGAGGACCTCTGCGAGACCATGGTCCAGGGCTCGCTGTGCGCCCTCGGCGGCATGACCCCCTATCCGGTGCTGAGCGCGCTCAAGCACTTCCCCGAAGACTTCGGCCTCGACCGCCTGCCGGCGGCGGCCTGAACGCCACGATCGCCTGGAGAACACCGCCATGCTGACCACGCCCATCCGCTGGAAGGACCTCGGGACGCCCAAGCGCGTGTCGGAAAAGCTCGTCACCCTCGAGGTGGACGGCATCGCGGTGTCCGTGCCAGAGGGCACGTCGGTGATGCGCGCCGCCGCCGAGGCCGGCATCTCCGTGCCGAAGCTCTGCGCCACCGACAGCCTGGAGCCCTTCGGCTCCTGCCGGCTGTGCCTGGTGGAGATCGAGGGCCGCCGCGGCTACCCCGCCTCCTGCACCACGCCCGCGGCCGAGGGCATGGTGGTGCACACCCAGACGGCCCAGCTCGCCAAGCTGCGCCGCGGCGTGATGGAGCTCTACATCTCCGACCACCCCCTCGACTGCCTCACCTGCTCCGCCAACGGCAACTGCGAGCTCCAGGACATGGCCGGCGTGGTGGGCCTGCGTGAGGTGCGCTACGGCTACGACGGCGAGAACCACCTGAAGCAGGACAAGGACGTCTCCAACCCCTACTTCGCCTTCGACCCCTCCAAGTGCATCGTGTGCTCGCGCTGCGTGCGCGCCTGCGAGGAGGTCCAGGGCACCTTCGCCCTGACCATCGACGGCCGCGGCTTCGCATCCATGGTCTCGCCCGGGCAGAAGGAGGCCTTCATGGACTCCGAGTGCGTGAGCTGCGGCGCCTGCGTGCAGGCCTGCCCCACGGCCACCCTCATGGAGAAGTCGGTCATCGAGAAGGGCCAGGCCGAGCACGCCGTCATCACCACCTGCGCCTACTGCGGCGTGGGCTGCACCTTCAAGGCCGAGATGCAGGGCAGCGAGGTGGTGCGCATGACGCCGAACAAGGACGGCCGCTCCAACGAGGGCCATTCCTGCGTGAAGGGCCGCTTCGCCTTCGGCTACGCCACCCACCCCGACCGCATCAAGGCGCCCATGATCCGGGCGAAGATCACGGACCCCTGGAAGGAAGTGAGCTGGGAGGAGGCTGTGAACCATGCCGCCGCCGAGTTCAAGCGGATCCAGGCGAAGCACGGGCGCGGATCGGTGGGCGGCATCACCTCCTCGCGCTGCACCAACGAGGAGACCTACCTCGTGCAGAAGCTGGTGCGCGCGGCCTTCGGCAACAACAACGTGGACACCTGCGCCCGCGTGTGCCATTCGCCCACGGGCTTCGGACTCAAGACGACCCTCGGCGAATCGGCCGGCACCCAGGAGTTCGCCTCGGTGGCGAAGTCCGACGTGATCGTGGTGATCGGCGCCAACCCCACCGATGCCCACCCGGTGTTCGGCTCGCGCATGAAGCGCCGCCTGCGCGAGGGCGCGAAACTCATCGTGGTGGACCCGCGCACCATCGACCTGGTGAAGTCCGCCCACGTGAAGGCCGACTTCCACCTCAAGCTCAGGCCCGGCACCAACGTGGCCGTGATCAATGCGCTCGCCCACGTGATCGTCACCGAGGGGCTCGCCAGCGAGGCCTTCGTGGCCGAACGCTGCGAGTTGCCCGCCTTCGAGAAATGGAAGGCGTTCATCTCCGAGGCACGCAACTCCCCCGAGGCCCTCGAGCAGGAAACAGGCGTGCCCGCGCACCTCGTGCGCGGCGCAGCTCGGCTCTACGCCACCGGCGGCAACGGCGCCATCTACTATGGCCTGGGCGTCACCGAGCACAGCCAGGGCTCCACCATGGTCATGGGCATCGCCAACCTCGCCATGCTCACCGGCAACGTCGGCCGCGAAGGCGTTGGCGTGAACCCGCTGCGCGGCCAGAACAACGTGCAGGGCGCCTGCGACATGGGCTCGTTCCCGCACGAGCTGCCCGGCTACCGGCACATCTCCGACACGGCCACCCGCCGGCTGTTCGAGGGCGCGTGGGGCGTGTCGCTCGAGCCCGAACCCGGGCTGCGCATCCCCAACATGCTCGACGCGGCGCTGGATGGCAGTTTCCGCGGCATCTACATCCAGGGCGAGGACATCGCCCAGTCAGACCCCGACACGCAGCACGTGACCGCGGCACTGGCGGCCATGGAGTGCGTGGTGGTGCAGGACATCTTCCTCAACGAGACCGCTAAGTACGCCCACGTGCTGCTGCCCGGTTCCACCTTCCTCGAGAAGGACGGCACCTTCACCAACGCCGAGCGGCGCATCTCGCCGGTGCGCAAGGTGATGCCGCCCGTGGCGGGCAAGGAGGACTGGGAGGTCACGGTCATGCTGGCGGAGGCGCTGGGCTACCCCATGCCCTACCGGCATCCCTCCGAGATCATGGACGAGATCGCCCGCCTCACGCCCACCTTCCATGGCGTGAGCTACGAGAAGCTCGATCGCCTGGGCAGCATCCAGTGGCCGTGCAACGAGGAACACCCCGAGGGCACGCCCACCATGCACGTGGATGGCTTCGTGCGCGGCAAGGGGCGCTTCGTGATCACCGAGTACGTGCCGACCGAGGAACGCACGAGCCGGAGGTACCCCCTCATCCTCACCACCGGCCGCATCCTCAGCCAGTACAACGTCGGCGCCCAGACGCGCCGCACCGCGAACTCGCTGTGGCACGACGAGGACCGCCTGGAGATCCATCCCTCCGATGCGGAGCTGCGCGGCATCCGCACCGGCGACTGGGTGGGCGTGCGCGCCCGCTCCGGCGAGACGGTGCTGCGCGCCCTGGTCTCCGAGCGCATGC